>DLGL01000017.1:43699-52521 GCA_002482685.1 Bacteriovoracaceae bacterium UBA7695
GCTGAAATGAACACACCAGTTGAAGCACAATTGCGGGAGATTTCTTCAACGATCAGTGAGTAAGACATATAATCCATGCCCGCTCCGCCGTACTCTTCAGGCACATATGATCCAAGAAATCCGTTCTCGCCAAGTTTAGCGATCATAGACTTTGAAATTTCTCCCTCGTGGTCAACTTTCTGGGCCAGAGGAAGAACCTCTGAATCAGAAAACTTTTTAATCATGTCGCGAATTTCTTTATATTTTTCGTCTAAGATCATACAATTTTCCCTTTAAAAATAGCTTTGCGTTTTTCAGTAAAAGCGTTTGTCCCTTCGATCATGTCTTCTGTCTGGAAAATATTTCCGAAGGCTTTTCTCTCTTCAACTAATCCCTGACCGATAACAAGCTTGGCCTGGTTAATAGCATATGAAGAATTTTTTAGAGTCATTTTAAACCAATCCCTGGCGCCTTCAAGGAGTTTTGCTTTATCCGCAAATAGCTCCAATGCAATACCAAGTGTCTTTGCTTCTTCACTTGTTACATTCCTACCAGAAAAAAGAATTTCCCGGGCACGTCTCTCACCGACAATTTTTAAAAGTCTTTGGGTTCCGCCAAAGCCAGGAATAAGACCAAGCTTCACTTCCGGTAGACCAAAAACAGCGCTGCTGCTGGCGAAAATAAAATCACAGGCCAGGGCCATCTCAAATCCACCACCAAGAGCGAAGCCATTTACACAGGCAATACTCGGATAAGGAAGAGCTTCAAATCCCAGAGTCACTAATTGACCCAGTTCAGAGAAGGCCAATGCCTCACCCGGCTCAAGAGGCTTCATCTCCGAAATATCCGCACCTGCTATAAAGGCTTTATCACCTTCACCGGTCACGATGAGTCCGCGGATAGGTGCTGTTTTTAGTTCAGTCAATGCACCTTTTAATTCGCGCAAGACCTGAATATTGAGAGCATTGAGTTTATCCGGACGGTTAATAACTAAAGTTCCGATTTCATCCTGAACACTGAAGCTCAGGGTTTCAAAATTACTTATCATAAACGTGGAATCCTTTACCATTTTTGCGGCCATATCTTCCGGCAGCAACATACTGACGAAGAAGAGGACATGGACGGTATTTTGTATCTGCTAATCCATCATGGAGAACATTCATGATCGCCAGACATGTGTCTAATCCAATGAAGTCAGCAAGCTCAAGCGGGCCCATGGGCTGATTGGTTCCTAGCTTCATGGCCGTATCAATATCTTTTGCAGTCGCCACTCCCTCGTAAAGAGCGTAGACCGCTTCATTAATCATAGGCATAAGAATGCGGTTAACGGCAAATCCCGGAAAGTCATTAGCACGGATAAAAGTCTTACCCATTTTTTCTGAAACTGCGGCAACAGTATTGAAAGTATCGTCTGAAGTTTCTAATCCACGAATCCCTTCCACCAGTTTCATCACCGGGACAGGATTCATAAAGTGCATTCCTGCAACTAAATGAGAGCGTTTTGTAACAGCTGCTATTTCTGTAATAGAAATAGATGATGTATTGGAGGCAAGGATAGCCTCAGGCTTAACAACCTCATCAAGCTTTCTAAAAATATCAAACTTGAGTTCGCGCTTTTCGGTAGCGGCTTCAATGACAAGGTCACAGTTTTTGAGATCTGACATATTCTCCGTGGTTTTCACCCGGGCAAAAGCTTTTGCAGCATCATCAGCAGACCATTTTGCCTTTTCGACCCCTTTGTCTAACTGCGTCTTAATAAAGTTATGACCAAAATCGAGAGAATTTTTGAAAGCATCAAAAAGAATGACGTCATATCCCGTCTGAGCAGCAACCTGAGCGATTCCTCTCCCCATCTGACCGGCACCAACAATTCCAACTAGTTGAATGTTTTTCATGGCAAAAAAATCCTTGGTTCAATTTCAAAATAAAGTGCTCAAAAAATACCTTATCCCTCGTCTTTTGCCAAAAGATAAACATCGACTCTTGCCATGGGAGGCCAGTTAAGGTTATAACATCGCAATATTTTTGAAGTAGAAAACGACCATAGGAGTTTCAGCGTGGCCAATCACAAATCGTCAGTTAAGAGAGCAAAACAAGAAAAAGTTCGTCGTATGACTAACAAAACTAAAACAGCTAAGTCTCGTACTGCTGTTAAAGCACTTAAAGAAGCAATCACTAAAGGCGATAAAGCTGCAGCGGTTACTCTTCTTCAAAAAGCTCAGTCACTTCTAGCAAAACTTGCTAAGTCACCAGCTATGAAAAAAGAAACAGCTTCTCGCAAAACTTCTCGTTTAACGAAAGCAGTTGCTTCAATCAAATAACTTTTGATTCAATTTAGATTCGATAAAAGGCTCGGTTTTACCGGGCCTTTTTTATTTGTGATCTAGTTGCCATCCACCTTTGATTAATTGAAAATGATGATCAAATTCATTTCATGGAGAATTTATGAAATCGACTCTTGTAATTGTAATGCTCTCTTTCTTTATGGTTTCTTGCGGTCTTCAATCCATTCCAACTGCTAATAACGCAGTGGAAGGAAGTTGGGCGGAAGTGATGAACCAATATAAACGCAGATCTGATCTGGTGCCGATGCTGGTTGAAACAGTTAAAGGTGCAGGTAAACAAGAGAGAGAAACTCTTGAAGGTGTAATGGCAGCTCGTGCAAAAGCCACTTCAGTAAATGTAGATGCAAAAGATCTTAATCCAGAAACACTTAAAAAGTTCCAGGCCGCTCAAGGCGAACTCTCTCAGGCCTTGGGTCGTTTGATGGTTGTCTCTGAGCGCTACCCAGACCTGAAAGCCAATGCGAACTTCCAGTCTCTTCAGTCTCAACTTGAGGGAACAGAAAACCGGATAGCTATTGCTCGTCGACGTTATATTGAAACAGTTCAGGAGTTCAATAACCTCGTAACGGTTTTTCCTACTAGTTTAACTAACTCAATGATTCACCATTTTGAGAAGAAGCCTCAGTTCACTGCAACTGAAGCGGAACAAAAAACACCTGAAGTTAAATTCTAGTGCGCTACCTTTATTCACTTCTTATCTTTTTATGTTTAAGTGCAGGGGCCGCTGAGATTCAGATCCCTGCACTTACTTCACCCGTTATGGATGAAGCAGCTTTTTTATCTGAAGCAGAAAGAAATGATTTGAGTCAGCTGGCCTATGAGATTAATGCTCATCAAGGTCCACAGATCACTATCCTTACCGTAAAAGACCTTCAGGAAAATCCGATTGAAGAGTTTTCAATACGTGTCGCTGAAAAGTGGCAATTGGGAACCAAAGAAAAAGGAAATGGTCTGCTCATCATCATTGCAAAGACAGAACGGCAGATGCGCATTGAAGTGGGCCAAGGTATCGAGGGTGAGATCACTGACTTTGAAGCGAATAAATATATCCGGGAAGTTTTAACTCCAGCATTTCGTGAAGGTGAGTTTCACGCAGGCCTTAAAACAGTTCTGCTTGATGTGGCCCAAAAATTTAATCTTAAACTTGAAGAAGGATCCAGATACGTCAGACGTGCAACCCGCTCTCGCGCTCTTCCAGGTCCTTTGGTCGCAGCTTTTCCTTTCTTAATCGGAGTTCTGATCTTAGGACAGATTCTCCTCAATAAACGTCCCGTGGCCCGTGGTCTTTTCACTGGTGCGGGAATGGCGGGCGTGGGCTTTTTTGTGGGCGCAGCTGGCTTTGCAATTCTTATTTTAATGTTCATCGTTGGTGGTCTGGTCGGACTCATAGGTCTTCAAAATCTTCTTTACGCATTTGCTGCTGGCTCTGGCCGCGGTGGATATGGCGGAGGTGGAGGATTTGGGGGCAGCGGTGGTGGCGGAAGCTGGGGCGGCGGAGGCGGTGGTTTCTCCGGCGGCGGCTCTTCAGGGAGTTGGTAATGAGAGACATTTTAATTCAAGAAGATGTATCTCTGGTTGAAACTCGATTAAAAGAATTCGAGCAGGCCACAGGATGCGAACTTTTAATCGTTATCACCAATTCATCTGACCCTTATCCAGGAGCCTCCTGGAGATTCGGCTTAGTTGCCGGATTTGTTTTAACTTTCATCTTTAGCTACTATTTAGAGTTTCATCATGGATGGCTGTGGCCTCTAAGCATGTTCGTTGTGTCTCTCATCATGGTTTGGATTGGGCATTTCCCTTGGGCGAAACGCCTGGCCTTAAGTGAGTGGGAAACTCAAAGAGAATGCCGAGAAAAGGCCATTGAGTATTTTCACACTATGGGGACTTCAAAGGTTTCTCATAAAGTGACTGCGATGATTATGATCTCGACTCTGGAGAAAAGTATACAGGTCTTGATCGACGAGAAGTTAAAAACTGAAATTACTCAGGCCGAACTGGATGAATTGGTTCAGATAATGAAAAATCATTTCAGAGAGGGCAATGTGGGCCTTGGTCTTGTCAATAGTATTGGAAAACTCCAGGAGAAGATCTTAATCGATTTTGGAGGAAGAGTGACTACTGTTGCTGCTTCGGAGTTATCAGATACGGTTCATTTTATCCGGAATTAGATTATGCTTTTGAAGGGACCCGAAATATTTACTGCTCAAGAATTTTTTAATATTTTAATCTCTGTAAAATGGGCAACGGAAGAAAGCGTCACATTGATGGGACTTAAAAAAGCCATCGAATCATCAACCCAGATGTATGGAATAAGAAACGAGAAAAATGAGCTTGTGGCACTTGCCAGGGTACTAAGCGATAATTATCTTTTCACGACCATTCCTGAAGTCCTCGTTGATCCTTCATCTCAAAAACAAGGCTTGGGTAAAATGCTCATGAATGAAATCAAAAAAGATTTTGGTCATACTGTAATCTTCTTTGGGGGTCAGAAAGGGAATGAGCAATTTTACGAAAGTCTGGGTTATGATAAGGGCATGCAGTCGTATACAAGAAAGTTTTTTAATGATCCCCAAGAACGGTAATACTTAACAGTATTTTTTTATCCAGTCCCCTATCAAACTCATCCTTCAGTTGCCACTCGGCCGCTTCACCATATTTATGTGAGATAATGAGATAGGTATTTAAAGCTTCATAGATAGAGCCCAAATCATCCACAAGTCCGTCATCTTTAAGATAGGCAAGTTTCTCTCTGAATTCATCGACCGAATTGTCATTGACCGTTGGATCGATATCAACAAACTTATGATTAATCTGCGATAGGTATTCATAAATTTCTGACAGGACCTCAGAAAGCTTTTCTCCCCGTACGAAATCTTCTGCCATCTCGGAGAGCTCTCTCACTTAAGACCCTTTTTTGTGTTCTGAGACCAGAGCTTCAACCACCGCCGGATCAGAGAGAGTCGAGATATCACCCAGACCATCGTATTCGGCCGCTGCAATCTTTCTCAGGATCCTTCTCATGACTTTTCCTGAACGAGTCTTTGGCAGACCTTTGGTAATATGAATTCGATCAGGAGCTGCAAATCTTCCAATTTTGGTTCTCACTACATCTTTAATTTCTTCAATCAATTTATCGGTGAGTTTTTGTTGATCATATAAAATCACATAAGCATAAATTCCCACACCCTTGATCTCGTGAGGCATGCCAACCACTGCGGCTTCGGCCACCTCATCATGCTCCATCAGTGCACTTTCAATTTCGGCCGTACCTAAGCGGTGGCCAGAAACGTTGAGAACATCATCTATGCGTCCGGTAATCCAGTAGTAGCCGTCTTCATCTCTCTTACATCCGTCACCTGTGAAATAAAGGCCAGGGTACTGCGTGAAATAGGTTTCTTTGAAGCGAGTATGATCTTTATAAATAGTGCGGGATTGTCCCGGCCATGAGGTCTTAATACACAAGGCACCTTCAATATTATTTCCCGAAAGCTCCTTACCAGTCTCGGGCTGAACAATAACGGGCTCAACTCCAAAGAATGGAAGAGTTGCTGAACCAGGTTTCGTGGGTGTCACTCCCGGAAGTGGAGAAATGAGAATTCCTCCTGTTTCCGTTTGCCACCAGGTATCGACTATATCACAGCGACCTTCACCAACTACGTCGTGGTACCATTTCCATATTTCAGGATTGATGGGCTCCCCTACGGTACCTAAAATCTTAACTGAAGAGCGGTCGTATTTTTTGACGTTTTCATCACCAAACTGAGCAAGAGTTCTAAGCGCAGTGGGAGCAGTATAGAAAATATTAACTTTGAGATCCTGAATGATCTGCCAATAGCGGCCACTATCAGGATAAGTTGGAATAGATTCGAAAAGTACAGATGTCGCACCATTTGCAAGAGGTCCGTAAACCACATACGAGTGACCTGTTACCCATCCAACATCGGCGGTACAGAAATAAATATCTTCCTCATGGTAATCAAAAACATATTTGTGCGTGTAAGACGCGTATGTTAAGTAGCCGCCTGTAGTGTGAAGAATCCCCTTGGGCTTTCCAGTTGACCCAGATGTGTAGAGAATAAAAAGTGGATCTTCAGCATCCATCTCTGTGCAGGGTGAAGCTGCTTTATGTTTTTTTACCTCATCCTCGTAGTTCAAATCCCGTCCTGAGACCATCGGTACTTTGGTGGAAGTTCTGTTCACAACTAATACCGTCTTAACCAAATCTAACCCTTTAATCGCCTCATCTGTTATGGCCTTAAGAGGAATTCCTTTGCCACCACGAAGCCCTTCATTGGCCGTAATAACAAGGTTACATTCAGCATCCTGAATTCTTCCACGAAGTGAATCCGCACTGAATCCCCCAAAGACTACGGAGTGAATAGCTCCAATCCGGGCACAGGCCAGGACTGAATAAACAAGCTCAGGAATCATAGGCAAATAAAGGCAAACACGGTCACCTTTTTTTACTCCCTGAGATTCCATCCAGTTTGAGAGCCTACAAACATGCTCATAAACTTCCTGATAAGAAATATGTTGATACTCTCCGGGTGCGTCTTTTGCCCATATGAGAGCATCTTTATTTCCCTTAGATTTTAAATGCCGGTCCAGACAGTTATAAGAAGCATTGAGTTTTCCATCCGCGAACCAGGTATGATTTACATCTTTGAAATTGCCCGCTAAGCCTTGCTGCGGAGCTTTGATCCAGTCCAAAGTCTTTGCTGCCTCAAGCCAAAAGCTATCGGTTTCCTTTAGCGATCTTGTGTACAAATCCTTATAACCGTCCATGCCTCTGATATGGGATTTCTCAGCGAGATTTTTTTTAACCGGAATGCTTTCAATTTTCGTCATAACTCATCCTTTGAATGTTCCCTGATTCTGTCACAAGCTTTCCTTCATTTAAAGATGCGACTATGCTAAAATATTCGAGATGCAATATTTTAATATCCAGCTGGCCTCGCAACTTTCAGGTGTAGCCTCCGCAACCATTCGTGCGTGGGAGAAGCGCTATAATGCAGTTGTTCCTGAGCGGGCAGAGAATAAACACCGGTTATATTCCGAAAGAGATATCGAAAAATTAGGACTACTCTACCGCTTAACTGAGCTGGGTCAGAGTATCGGAAAGATTGCCCATCTCGATCTGGAAAATTTAAAAGAGATTTATTCATCTTTAATGAACAAACCCTACGAAGATGGAAAGATCATCACTCCGCCTCACGACAAAATGGATATTGAAAAGTTGATGACCAGCCTTCACCTGGCGCTGACTGGGTATAAAATCGACATCATCTCTCATGAATTGGAAAAGGCCCGGGGACTTTTGAGTCCCAGAGAACTATGTCTAGAAATTCTCGTCCCACTTTTTCAGGAGATCGGGGCCCGTGTAGCGAATGGATCTATCACTATTGCTCAAGAGCACACGCTAAGTGCCCTGGTAAGATTCTATGTGGGTCAAACTATCGGACAGCACTATAGAAAAATCCACAACCGTGAAGAACTCATTCTCATTACAACTCCCGAAGGTGAATTGCATGAAATTGGCATCCTGGGTGCTTCGTTATTGTGTGTTCATTACGGTGTAAAATTCATTTTTCTTGGGACAAATCTTCCGGCGGTTTCGTTAGCTGAAGCGGCCAATGCGCTCAATCCTAAAGTTATTCTTTTAGGGACTTCCCGTTATGAATTAGCTGCGGGTTTCAATGTCAGTGACTATATCAGGACTCTTAATGAATCACTTAAAGTTAAGCCCGCTATCTGGATGGGCGGGCAAGTAAAAGCTCAACAAAAAATGGAGCTGGAAAAGAAAAAAATTCAATTCTTTTCCAGTCTCGAAGCTCTTGATCAATATTTAGCTAAATTCTAATTACACTGATAAGCGGTGGCGTGAACTGCACGGGCCTTTCCATTCGGAACTTCTTGATTAACAAAAATTCCAGAAGCCTTCAGATTTGCGGCCTGGTTGAGAGCATGGTTTGTCGCAAGCTCTGTACTGCCATTTTTATCAACACCCACCACTCGCCCAACAACATTACAGTTAGCTGGCTTATTGGGATAAACTTCGAGGTCTTTAGCCTTCTCAGTTAAGACACCTGGATTACTTGCACAGGCCATAGATAAAGCTAATAGAATTAAAAATTTCACCTTGAACTCCTTTCATAAAAAATATGTTCTATAATAATAGCTATACCAAAGGGTTTGGGCCATGAAAGCGTTAATCTTGAGCACTTTAATCTTGTTCTCTTGCACCAAATACTCGCCTCTTACCAAAGATGCGATGGGTCTGCGTATAACGGACGTGGAAATGCCTATTTCTCATTTGAACGAAATTGACTGGCAGATAGGAAAAAACAAAGAAGGTACTGTCACACAAAGTTTTACCTTTATGGTGGATATGCCCAAGATCAGCGAAGAGGACCTGGAATACCTCAGAGAGCTGAGAGGTATTGATTCGTGGGTCATACGCCTGATTGTTCAGCGCGGTTCATCAGCTCAGGATTT
>DLGL01000089.1 GCA_002482685.1 Bacteriovoracaceae bacterium UBA7695
TTAAGACTGATATGACTTACGGAGATGAGTTAGAGTTTTATTCACCGGAGCTTGCAAGTGAAGGTATCCTGGGATTTGTTTCAAAAGATCCAGTCACTGGACCTGTTGCTCAAACATTTGCGACGAGAAATTATGAGTATATTCTTGAGCTAGATGCTTATGACAGAATCGTAGGTGGGGAGTGGATTTCTGACTCACGTCCTGACATGATCTGGATGAAGAAAAAAGACGCTCAATTTATCGATGGTAAGTTTCCACTCGCAGGACTTAATAAAATCTATACCCCAGTTAAGCACTAATTTCAGGCAGGAGAGGGATGACCTCTCCTGCTTTATCTAAAAAACACTTTTGAGTTTAACTTCCCCGAGAACTGATTCAATTGATTTAAGAAGAGAGTCCTGGTTGATCATGTCTTTACCCAAGGAGAATTCCTTGGGAGTGAGAGTCTTTTGCACCTTCACACTTTCTTTATTCACTTTCGTTGTCACACCAGCAGTATCCAGTTTTCGCACCTGGAAATCATAATCCATTTGTAGATTATCCCCATTCTTAGAAAGAATGAGATTCAAGGCTTCAAGGTTGGCCATATCCCTTGATGTCGGAGGCAGAAGCTTGTATTCAACACCATTTTTATTGGCCTTGAACTCTTTGAGTTTAAATCTCTGAAATGTATCCATAAGACCTATGACTTTACCAAAAAGAGCATTGGGCTCAATCTTCATCATGAGATGGCTCTCAATGAGATTTTTGCCATAGGACAGGTAGTAGCTGGCCTTTTTGTCCGTTACAGGACAATTTGCCGGAAGGTTTAATGAAAAAGAAAGTTCTTTCGTTTCACCTGCGTGAATAGAGGGGTCACTAAAAAGTGCTTTTACATCAAATTTCATTGCCCCGTCCGTGCGGGCATGAACCTTCTTGATATCGGCATAGGCCAGGCCTACACCCATGTGCTGAATATCTACGCTTTCAGTTCCGTGGTTTTTTAAGCGTAAAACGCCCTTAACGATTTCACCCTGAGTCCATGACTCTTTCTCGGTTTCAATGTTCCACTCCAGAGGCTTGCTAAAAAATGTTCCTTTCATAGGCCAATAGCTTACATCGGGTAGCAGAATTCAGGAAAGCAGTTTTTAACTTCCTACCTCATGCCGCGCGAAGTTGGGCTTTGTTAGTCACAATATTCTGTAAAATTTGTTGGTACATCTCGTATGAGTAATAGAGATTTTTTCGGATGGCTTCCTGCTGATCTACCGGAAGTGCCTTGATCGCACCCAAAGCATTGTCCAGATGGTCTGGATCCTCATCGGCATGGACTTTGATAAAGAGTGTCGATCCTTTGTGGATATCTTTAATCTCTTCATAGACTTCTTTGCCCCAGCTTACAGCGACTGCTTCAAGAAAGAGAATGTAGCCTAAAAGGCTGGTTCCACCTTCAAACTGGATTCGATAGTACTGGCTTTGATAAAAGGCTTGTGTGGAAGTGTATTCAGAAAAATGTTTGATATCTAAACCCATACGTTCAATATCTTTGAGTGCGAGAAGTTCATGTTTCTCTTCTTCTGAAATATGTTTTTCAAAATGATGCCTAAGTGGAGCATTTTTTAGATGAGGTAGCGCATAACCAAGTAGTGCCGTTGAGTGGCAGACAAAATAATAGGTCTGGGCCAATAGATCTGCATAGACTGTTTTGTCCCGGAACATTGATGCGAGATGATTTTTTTTAAAGTCACGTAGGATTATTTCAAGATCTTGTTCAATATTCATATATCTCCAGATAGTTTAGGCAACTTTTTTGCGAATAAGGTTTGAATGATTGTTAAAAGAGAACTCACTCACATGCGTTACTTTGTTCCATAGCTGGTCCCATTGACCATCAATATTTTTTTTCTCTTTTATAAGATCAATATTGTGCCTCTCGTAGGCTACAAGTTGTGCAGGGATCTCGACCCCGTAGTAGCTAAATGTTTTACAGGGATCCAGGACTGTGGCACCGCTGGATTCACCGCAGGCATCATCAACTTTACGGGTCAGGTTTAGATGGCCGGCCATAACTGCCGAGTCAGATGAATGAAAGCGCATAAGTGAATATAAAGAGATCATATCTTTCCACCTGATAAGCTGGTTTTTGCCCGTAAACTCAGGGGAGACTGTAAACTGTGAGCAGATGATGGCGTCGGTAGAAATATTTTTTAGTTTTTGATATGAGAGATCGCTCCATCCATTAAACCATGAGAAATCCGGCATAGGACCTGTTTGAAGAGTTCCAAAAGTAAAAGCACTCAGGCCGACACACTTACCTTGATAAAAGAGAGCCCCTATTTCATCCGGAAGAACGAACCCATCTGAAGTGAGTTTTTCCTGGACACCTATTTCGCGTCGAAACTTTTCCCAGGCCGCTCTCCAGGCCTGATAGGCCAGAATGTATTGATCTTCGTATCCTTTTACCGGATGCCTTGAAGGCATTAAGTAGTAACGCACGTCTTTGATCCAGTCTTGCATTTGATCTCCTTGATGTCGTACTTAACGACGGTAAAGGTTAAAGTCTAAAGGTGAATAAAGTGTTAATGATTTTAATTATGATTAATGACAGAGATACCTGAGAAGGTGTGGAGTCCTAAAGTCTGAGAAAATCTTTAGCTATAAAAGTGGGCACTTTCCATACGGGATTGCTGCTTATGTGATCCAGTATTTAAGGATTTCTTAAGGAAAATTGAGACAGTGGTTCCTTTCTCTATGCCTTCGGTGTGAGAGGCTATGTGAATTTTTGCATCAAATTGCCTAAGGAAGTATCCCATCACCATGAGGCCAAACCCTGAACCTGNNGAAAATAGAAGTCTCTTCTCTAGTCGGGAATCTTTAATACCAGTACCAAAATCTCGGAAATTGACTTCAACCTCATCTGCAGATTCACGAACGTTGATGCGGATTTCACTTCCGGGGTAGGAGAACTTAATGGCATTGGACATGATGTTTGCCAGTACATGTTCAGAGAGAGCACTTTCATCGGCCAGCACTGTTGTGCTGTTGGAGACTTCGTTATTGTAATTCAACCTGATGCTTTTTTCTTTTAAGCGATTCTCGAACATATCAAAAACCTTCCTCATACTTGTTTCAATGGAAACACTTTGAGGATTTACGAGCTGTGCCTGGGTGCGCGTGAGGATGGCGTTTCTTATTCGTCTAATCATATCCAGGGCCGACTGAGTATTAATTTTTACGCGGCTCCAGATTTTCTCAGATTCTCCTGCGGGAATACGGTTTGTATGAAGCATTTCAATATAGGCGCTAATGACGGTTAATGGATTGGCAAGGTCATGCGAAATTGTACGAATGAGCATCTCGTTCATTTCTCTTTCTTCTTCTAGATGCAGATTGGTTTCCTGTAGTCTAGAAGCATACCGCTCTTTTTCAGAGATTTGAAATTCCAACTGATCATATAGTTCATCTGTATGTGTTACGGGAAAAATATTTCCTGAGAGCTTTTCCAGTGCCATTTTAAGCTGGGTCTTCTCATTTTCTTCGCGCTTATGGTTTAAAAGAAGTGGAAGAAAAAGTGATAGGCACTGATACTGAGCAATACACAAGGACCAACCCCAAAAGGCGGCATTAGGATCGAGACGGAAGAAAGCATAATTAAAATGATTGATTATGGCGGAAATGAAGATCAGGCCCATGGCCTTCTCAAGCCAGTTTGAGTGGGCCTTGTTTTCAATTAGCGCATACTTGATGGGTTTAATAAAAGGGATAGTAAAACCCAAACAGGTGGGAAGAAGGGCAATTGTGAAACCAACTTCTGTATTGAGTATTAAATAAGTTGTTAAAGACATGGTAAAAAATTGGAAGGCCAAGTGCTTTTTCCAATTATAAGTAATTCCCTGAGAAGAGCAGAGCATGTAAACACCCAGGTTGCTTGATATGACCTGGAAGAAGTATGCAAAAACTATCTGAGTTGGAGTTGCTGAAAGAGCTGCAGCTGCGACAAATGTTAAAAGGATTGATGGCCAATAAACCAAGAGTGTATTGAATTCTTTATGGTTAGTCTTTAGTCGTACGATGAGGGCAATTACAAAATTGAGGATAGATGTCCCCAATAAAAATAAGAAAATATGCTTTGCCGCTGTCTCGTTCATGATGAACATCTATCACGAACTTACTTCTATCGAACAGCACTCTGTTAACTTTACCCATTTATTATGAATGTGTATTAAAGTTCGCTGCCTGAAGGTTCAAACAATGGTTTGAAATCTCCTAGATCTTTAGATTGGTTTAAGATGCTAATGAGATCTTGATCTAAAATTTTATAGAGATCCTCAAACTTATTCAAAACGTAATAAAGGGGCTGAGGTATATCGATGCGGTAGGGTGTTCGAAGAGCTGTTAATGTATCAAAAGGGAGTCTTTGTGGCCTCGGACTCTCAGTTGAGTAAACAGTCTCATGGATCGATGAGAGCATCCCACCGCCATAAGCGCGGATCCCATCTTCGGTATTTAG
>DLGL01000058.1:0-5733 GCA_002482685.1 Bacteriovoracaceae bacterium UBA7695
GAGGTTCCAAATTGGAACCTCAAAGGTTGGGCCAGATTCTTTTCATAGAAAAATGGGTCTAAAGCTTAGAAATAAGAACAAGCGGTTCGAAAGTCATCCACTAGGGTGCGCCATTCAAAATCCTCTTTATAATCATACATTTACAAACCGGCCCTGAGACATGTATCGAACCAAGTCTGTATGATCCCATTTTCAATATTGAATAATAGCCTTCATTTCTGAGCTTAATATTAGCTTTTCATATGTAATCAAACGTAGATCATTCCATTTATTTAGAGTTGGCTATGAGTGAAATGAATTTATCTAAAATCGAAAAAATGATTTATGTAATTCGTGGACAAAAGGTGATGCTGGATTCTGATCTCGCAGAACTGTATGAAGTGGAAACGAAGCATTTGAACAGACAAGTAAGAAGAAATGCGCTGAGATTTCCCGAAGACTTTATGTTTCAACTAACTTCTGAAGAGTATCAAGTTTTGAAGTACCAATTTGGCACTTCAAAAATGGGTAGTGGCGGTAAACAAAAGTTGCCATTGGTGTTTACCGAAAATGGTGTCGCCATGATTTCAGGTGTCTTGAACTCAGAAAGGGCTATATTGGTGAATATTGCAATCATGAGGATATTTACGCGACTCAGAAGCTTTTTATTACTAGAACAAGAACTTAAAAGTGAATTAGCGAACCTTAAGAAAGGAACGAGTGGCCTGTTTAAAGTAATCTTTGAAAGAATGGATTCTCTCGAAGACTTGATAACTCCAAAATTACCGTCTAACAGGAAGAAAATTGGTCTAAAGACTAGAAATTAGAGCAGGCGGTACTGGTCTTGAGATAATTTGGTAAGTGAAAGAAGTTCTTTTTGATTGAGAGGACCATCTTTAATAAGAGCTTTGATAATCATTAACTTTTCAGTGGATGAGAAATTAGAGCAGAATTTTGAAATTCCATCTTCGTTTGTCTTATTTAGAAAATCTTCTACTTCCTGATCATTTTTGAATCCACCAGCTCCACTCCAACGAACTAATCTATTAGGATTGTCTGAAGGCATCGCAATTCCAGAAAAGATGATTCCGCCTTTAAAATTATTGCTATGTTTTTGCATCAAACGGAGGCTTTGCTGCCTCGATTTATGGTTCAAGTTATGTCACTCATGATCTAGTGATGAAGCTGCAAGGGTCAACATTTCTATTATAAGAACGTTTATTCGACTCAGAAGCTTTCTCGCCATGGAAAATTCCCTATCAGACAGGGTAAGCAAATTGGAAGATGGAACGAATAAACTTTTCAAAGTCGTTTTTGAAAGACTTGATGCGATAGAAGTTGAGACGTCAATTTTGAATCCTAATTGTAAAAAAAATCGGCCTAAAGGCTAGAAATTAGAACAAGCAGTTCCAAAGTTATCAACTAGAGTGCGCCATTCATTTTTCTTTTTATTTTCAATAGTCTACAATTACGCCTAATCACAACTCTCGAACTCGCATCGTAATATCAATCGTTAAAGAAGGTTTTATGAGAAATATGCAAAACGGTTCTTGTCTATGCGGAAAGGTAAAATTCGAAATTGAGGGAACCTTCGAAAGCTTTTACTTGTGTCACTGTAAGTATTGTCAAAAAGACACTGGCTCAGCCCATGCAGCGAACTTATTTTCTACAACGGCAAACTTAGTTTGGCTTTGTGGAAAGGATAATATCCAAACATTCAATCTTCCATCAACAAGACATTCAAAAAGTTTCTGCAAAGATTGTGGCTCCGCTGTTCCGTCCCTGCAGATGGAAGGTAAATTACTAGCGACACCGGCTGGAAGCCTTGATAATGAGCTTGATGTACTACCAATTGCGCATATTTTCTATTCGAGCAAATCTAGCTGGGAGAATAATCTTGAAAAGATCAAAAAGTTTGAAAAATATCCAGAATAATTGTTAATTTAAGAGTCCTGAACTTTATAATTTTGGAAATGAATATGAATTTTAAAATGTTTGCTATTTCATGCCTTGCTCTCTCCGTCTCATTGTTTGCAAATGCTAAAAAGGAAGGACAAATGACATTTTCATCTAAGCACATAAGCATCGTCATTAACAGAATTCCCTCAGAGGTGTATGAGTTTGCATCTCAACCCGAAAATATGCCTAAATGGGCCGCTGGACTAAGTGGATCTATAAAAAAAGATGGTGATCATTGGGTATCGATCTCACCTATGGGTAAAGTGAAAGTTAAATTTGCTGAAAAGAATAATTTTGGAGTCATCGATCACGATGTTACCCTCGAGTCTGGTAAGATGTTTCATAATCCTTTAAGAGTTATCCGAAACAATAAAGGATCAGAAGTGGTTTTTACCCTATTCAGGCAACCAGAAATGACAGAGCAGGATTTTAATAGGGACGCTCAAATGGTAATGAAGGATTTAGAGAAGCTTAGGACCATTTTAGAAAAATCTTCAGTTAAGTAAGAGCAAATATGAAGGGCAGCATTTTTATGGGCTGCCCTTCTATCAATTTTTAGTGATTCAGATCTTAGTTTTCAGAGCAACTTTCCATCGCTTTGATTCTTAATTTTTTTAACTCTCTTTTATCCTCACGTCTTTGTTTACTATAATCAGGATTTCCCCCAATTGTCATTGTCTGGGATCCGCCGCTTACATGCGTTTTAGAGTATAGACCAAACTGTTCCGTACAACTTGAATATCGACATTCTACGTTCGATTCGGTTTCACAAATTTCTTTAGCTAAGTTCTTGGCCACTCTTTTTGAAACATGTTTTGCTCGACCAGCAACAACGGACGGATACTGCTTAGTACGATATGTGCAAGTGAAACTTATTTCTTCAAATTGTTCCATGCACTCTAACTCCGCGTCAGATACTTGTGCAAATGAAGATAAACTGGCCAATGTTAAGAATCCAACTAACAATTTTCTCATAGATGCTCCTGAGTTATTACTCATGAAATGAGTCGTTTTTTTTTGAGTATCATCTCAGGCTTTGAAATTTTTCAAAGCCTGAGTGTAAATTCTAGACTTCGTTGTTTTATTTATGCGAGTAGAAGCACTATGGAACATTATTTGAATTCGTGAGCCAATTCAAAGACTTAGAGCTCTTTTCCTCCTTGCCCCTTTGCAAAACTTTACCAATAATGAAAGCTATGAATAAAAACCTGTCACAGCGTTACCCTACCTTAATCTGGAAATCTTGGGAGATTATTCTCTTCTTGGTTTTCTGTGCCTATGCATTTGACCAGCATACTGGGTACTTTAATCTCGCATGTTTTGGATTGTTTCTGATCGGTAGTTTTTATTCATATAGCTTTTCACCAAAAATTGCTTTTCATGACGAACATGTCATCTTCCCGGTGAAAGGATATTGGAACTGGAACACTCATGATTTTTATCTTGCGAGGTATGAAGATATTTATGTTCTGGATATTCTGAAGACTAAAGTTTCTTTTTTTTCGATTTACCACATTCACTTTAAAGCAGTTGATGGCACAATAACTTCGGTGAATCTGAAGGGACTGATGCTGAAGAAAGAAATACGTTCATATATCGAAAATGAACTTCTAGCAAAAGCTTGCCTAGAATTTAATGAAGAGGGGGTCTTAGGAAAGAGATTTGCAAAAATCGATTCTCCCTTGCATCTTGATTCCTTAAAGGTTTTTACAAGATAAAATGAACACTTCAGGAACTTCAATCCTATTAAGTTCCGCTTCCGACGGATATGTATCAATGTCGATAAATTTAACTACCTCTGGCAATTGAACACAGAAAAGTATGTCAAAAGCAAACCGGTCAACTCCGTAGAGGCCCCGATGAATGATGTTAGCATCAAAAAGCAAAAGATCTCCTCTCCTGAGCGATACTGTCTCGCCACTTGAAATTTCATCAGAGGAGCATTTGCCAGCTTCTTGCAGCCGTACTGCGAGTTCCTCCGGCGTATCCCATCTCGATTGACTCCCGGGTACGAACTCAAGACCATGTTCCTCGGCCAGAGCGAGTCTTAGGTGAACCACTTGAGTCTTCTTTTCCTCTATCGTTTTGCGTTGGTCCGATAAGGAAAGTCCTGTGTATTGTATATCTCTATGCCAATAGTTCTTCTGTTGACTGTTGTACGGGTTGAAAAATATTTGAGTATTTAGAAAACAGAATTTTTGCTTTAAGAATTTTTGCGCTAATGCGGTTACTTTCTGTGAGCCTACTAGCTTAAATATTTTCAGACGATCCTCAGGAGCGAGAAGGGGACCCTTCGTTAGATAGGCACTATTTATGGCACCTTTGTGAAATAAATCCTGGTTTTGAAGTAACCAAGCATGATGAAAGTTTCTTAAGATTCTTTCAGTTTCATCTAAAGTCTCTGAATCTAGAAAGTTTTTGCACAGGATGAAGCCATTTTCCATTCTAGAACATGTAAGCCAAGAGGATACCTAGATAATCCCGGGCTCCATTCCTAGGAACATCTTCAGTTCGATTGCTGCCTAAGTCGAGCTCTGAAGGCAATGTGTTGTATGACAAGCCTAGAGAGCCTCTCAGGCTTAAGGCACTTGTGAAATCCCATCGGGCCCTTACTGCCAAGGCAGCAAAACCATAAATGGCATTTGCTTTATAATCAGAGCCTGGTGCAATTTGCGGAAACTCTAAAGCAACACGCCCAACTCCGCCTTCTAGCCCAATACCAAGCCACTTGATTTTTTGGATATTCCACCAAGTGCTCATGTAGGAAAGCTCAAAGCCAGTCATGTCAACATCGCTTATAGCTGCGGCCACACGGGTAAAAGCCACTTCATGATCATGATGCAATTTCTTACTACGACCAAAGGTTAATTTGGGAGCGTTCATCAACACGCCTCCCAGGCCGATAGCAACGAAAGATTTGAGAGGAGCATCTTTAATTAACTGAGAATTGAGAACTCGTACGATACATGTATCTTGATTGCACTTCACAATCTCACATGGCCCCTCAATTCTATGGTTCTGTATTTTATTTTTAAATATAACCATTCTGTCGTCAGGATAATTAGTCAATTCCCTGGGAACCTTAAGAAAGCGCTCCTCACTAGCGAAGGAAGGCTGACCCAATAAAAAAACGACAAAAGCAAACAAAGTGTGTAGCATTTTTAAATTATACCCGGGTCAATGAAATAGTAAAGTTCAACTGTACAGGAAAGGCATAAAATGAATAAAAAGATGATGCTCTTTCTCGTCGTTGTTTCGATTGGATTCTTAGGTTTTTGGTTGAAGCAAACTCCTAAAAACGCTTTAGACGGAAGTGAAATGCTTCCTCTTGCCAGTACAACCCTGCCGAAATTTGACCATAACGTCTATTTTCTGGAGTCTCCTATGCCTCCCTCGTGCGAGGAGAAGGACGGGGTGGTGAAATTGTGTATCAATCCGGCCCCTCTCTATATCACCACAGAACGCTATCATCATTTTGATTCAAAATTTGGTCAAACCGCTGAAGGTTCATCCATCCGAAAAATTATCCAAAGAAGCCAGCAGTCGTGGCAAATTGTGTTTTATCAGCAAACCCAGCGGCCCATGATTTGGATTGACCCCTATGATCCTCAGCTTATTCATGTATGGCCAAGTTACCCATCTGTCAGCCAAATCCAGGCACTACCAGATGCGGAAGCCCCAACGCTGCACTCTTTTAGTGACCTACATACTGGAATGAAATTTCCTATTAAAAATTTTCCTCATGTTGCAAAGTATAAGTGGGAGTGGACAGGTGAAAGTCGGTTGGAGCTCTCA
>DLGL01000058.1:5750-46892 GCA_002482685.1 Bacteriovoracaceae bacterium UBA7695
CATGGCCCACGGATGGCAAAAAAATTAGAATTTGGATTGATCCGGGTCATGGAGGTACCGACACAGGTACTCAAGAAAATGGAATTGTGGAAAAGCAGCTTACCTTGATTGTATCTCAAAAATTAAAAGTTGCTCTACAGAAGTTTGGACATGAAGTGACTTTGTCCAGAGAATCGGATCAGGACCTGGATCTCTGGAAGCGCTTTAAAGATATTCAGGATCACAATTACGATCTGGCGTTGTCGATCCATTTTGACCATATTTTGCAGGAAGAGATCAGGGATGGGGGAAGACCGGCTTGTTATTATAATAATTCACTATTCAGGCCTGTTGCTGAAGGGCTTTGTCGGGTCATTACAAGTTTAACCAATGAACCGGTTGCCACTGTAAAACGGCATCTCATGCTTTTAAACTATCCATTTATACCAGTCGTTCTTCTTGAAGTTTTGAACCTCCAAAGACCCGATCATAAACGGATTTATATGGATAAAACGAGATTTGAAGAATTTAGCTCTCAGTGGAGTGAAGCTACCGCTTTGGCGATTCATAAGTTATATGAAAAAGCTCCTTAATCCATTCTCCATTTGGGGATTGATATTCATCGCAGGTCTCCTTGTATTCTGGCCTTCCCTGAATGTTCCTTTTATCTATTCTGAAATCTACGGCATTGTTAATAATCAAATGTTGAAAGAGCCATCTCTTTTTTTTGAGAGAATGATTTCTCTGCGTGGGATATTCGATAAACCCGTCACCTTGTTAACTTTCATGTTGAACTATATGATTTCCGCGGACCCGTTTGGTTTCCATTTGGTGAATTTTATGATTCACTTCGCTAACAGTGTTTTAATCTGGCGGATTGCCCGGATTATGAATTGTCGACCTTGGGTCAGTTCATTATTCTTCTTTTTTCATCCACTTTCTTCGGCCGTTGTTGCCCAGGTGTATGGAAGGCCATATGGCCTAGGGCTATTTTTCTTTCTGTTAATGTTATTAGTTTTTAAATCGAGTGGGGAGTCTCAGAAAAAGAAATTCAAACTAGTGCTGGCTCCGGTTTATGTCTTTATACTGATGATCAAACAATCCTTTATTCTTATACCGTTGGCCTTCATCAGTGATTTGAGCATTAAAGAGCGTCGTCTCGTTTATATAATGACTGCTTTATTAAGTGCAATTTTCCTTATTTTATATGCCATTCCTTATTCTCTGACTGCGCCCGTACCCTGGTTGGATTACGGACTCTCTCAGATTGAAAGCTTGCCCCGTATCTTTGGTCTCTTTTTAATTCCTTTTAATACCTCGCTTATTCACGACTGGGCTTTTATATCTAATCCCATGGACCCTATATTTCTCCTTGGGACCGTGATGATCGCTTTTTTTGTTTGGATCTGGATCAAAAATAAGGAAATTCGTCCTTTTCTGTTTCTGTTTCTCATTCTCTATCTTCCGACTCAGAATTTTTTGGCGAAAAATGAACTCGTGCGTGAATGGCGTCTCTATCCAAGCTTAGCTGTTTTGGCCCTTCTTATCGGGCACCTTAGTTTGCGACTCAAGAGCAAATGGATAAGCTCAGCATTCGGGATTTTATTAGTTATCTATTCTTTTAATCTTTGGCAGCAGGGTTTGATCTATCAAGATGGGATTAAAACGTGGAAACAAGTCTTGAGTTCTTACCCGGATTCTGCAACAGGTTGGAATAATCTTGGCTTTGAGTGGAGTAAAAAAAACGATCTATTAAATGCGAAAGAGTGTTTCTTAAAGGCAACTCAGTTAGGTCCACATACGGCCGTTTACTTCCAAAATCTGGCAGCGGTCTACTTAAATCAGGGTGACCAAAAACGTGCTCAGGAACTGCGCTTTCAATCTCAAGAGATGGAGAATCTTTATGGCAAAAATGAACCGGCCATTCGTTATAAAAATTAGTCTTGGTGTTTTTGCTATTCTTGTAGGATTGCTGGCCATTCACATACACTCTTTACAACAAAAAGTTGAAGCCTATGCTCTAACTTCTTGTGCAACTCCACTTGAGGATAAATCTATAAGTGGCTCTCTAGTGCAGGCAATAATAGGTCAAGAGGACAGGAAATTTTTTGAACATAACGGGGTTCACTGGGCAGAGCTTTTTAATGTGGCGCTGATTAATACCTCTCAATTCAAAAAACTACGGGGCGGCTCTACCATTGATATGCAAACCTACAAGCTTTGTTTTCAGCCTGACTACAAAAGAAGTTTTAGTGAGAAATTTGAACAAATTATTGGGGCCATTGCTCTTAATAAAAAGTTTTCAAAACAAGAAATCCTTTCGACTTATATTCAAAAAGCTCCCATGGGGGTGGTTTCAAGTAGAGTCATAGAAGGTTTTCCGAATGGGGCCAAAGCCTACTTTAGAAAAACTATTCCTGAGCTCGACTACTACGAGGAGTGGCGACTCGTTTTAACTTTAAAAAACCGACGCAAATTCAATCCTTATATGGTGGGGAATTTTAAATCCCTCCCACCTGGCATTGGAAAATCGCTTTATACGTCTGCAATCTTTCAGTACCATCATCAGGCAAATCTTAATCCAATCCTGCTTAAAATCCCCTTTATCTTTCTTAGAGAGCCTAAGTTTTATATTCAATGGGAAGAGTGAAAGTGCCAATAAGTGTTGCCTCCGCTGAAAAAATTCATTTTTTTGAGATTGCGATCAGAAGCTTAAGTGTTTGATAAACGGTCTAATTAGAACATAACCCCTCCTAAAAACTCAACTCCTGATTAAATTAGTCGATAAGTAATAAGTCGGACAAAATTTATTTTTGAGGTTGTTATGGGTTATCAAAGATTTTTTATCAAGTCTTCCTTCCTGGTACTTATACTCACTACAGGGTGTGTAGAAATTATTCAAGAGGGCCCGGTGAAGTCCGATGGATTTGAAAAATTCTCCGGTAGTGTTGCCTTCATTGTTAACCAAATCATCCCATCCGCCCATGCTTATGACCCGGCGATTTGTCGCTCTCAGAAATCAGTGGGAGCAACTGATTATGTAGAAGGATACCTTCTTTATACTAACGGAACTGAAGAACTTGTTTGTGATGCAGATATTGTCGCTGGTAGCTATGAGTTAGATATCAAGAAAGACTCTATTCCAAACTCTGCAGTTTTTAAAATTAAGGCCGTCTATCAAAGTGGAACCAGAACACAGGTCGTACGAAAAAATGATTTTTCTGATGTCACCAAATTTGATCTGAACCCTGTTGTATCAGTTGAGGCTGCTGCAATGATTGGATCAATTAAGCGCACAGGTACCATTCCCGCTAATCGTGATGATTTTAGTGATGCCCATTTAGTCTTCGAAGAGGTACTGGGCACAGGAATTGCGAGTGTTTCAAATTCTTATCTTACGGCCATCCAAGAGCTGGCGATGGATCCTTCACTTACCAATATCTTTAAAGATAATGTTGAAAAAGTAAAAAATGTGGAAGCGATGGAGAAAATTTTCATTGCTCAGGTAGAAGAAAAATTAGGAAATGCTACAACTCAACTTTTTAATCCCAATATTAAAGTTCCGCAAGATTTATTGAATCAAGTTTCTATTGGAATTGCCGCTTGGAGTGATTTGGCTGCTATAACATCAGTTGGTGGGATGTTTTCTCATTACAATGCTTTGGAAGTAACCCATGGTCTGGTCCATGATCGATGTTTTTATTTAGGTGGATCCTTTGAAAGAATTAAGGTGAATGGTAAACCGGCCACTGTTACTCCACTAAGCCCCCTCTATGACGCCTTTATGGGCTTTCGCATGTCCGATGCAACTATAACAAACTCACAGGTCCTAAAAGAAACAATTGTATCCCAATCACCTTATGATGCCGTTGCCGGTCTTGCCCCTGGCTTTCATGGCGATCCAACTGACCTCAATGCAACGACTATAAATTCGCTATTACCCCCAAGATATTTCGAGCATAACCTTGCAAAAAATATTGCTAAGTTTTGTGTTGATGACGCTGGGGTTGTTTCATTTGACCCGACTTTTACGAATAATTTAAAGGGTGGTATCCAGGGTTCAGTAACAGGAATGTCTCTTTCAAATACTTATCCCAAGCATCTCATCATCAATACCAATAGTAATTCAGCAAACTCAATCTCGATGCTCCGTTATTCAGAAAGTCTGTCACCCGGAATTGTTGCTGACCAGTTGTTCACTCGCTACGTGAACGAGATCGGTCTAACGAACTTGAATCTGAATTCCAAAGTAGTAGTTGGGAACCAATTGAAAATAGCTTTAGACGGATCTGATCCAGCTCCATAGGTTCAAGTGCATTTTAGCTCCTGCTAACTAAGATCATCTTTCCTTTTCTCGGTGGCTTACAAGTCGCCTCAGGGCCATAATGGCCATCATTTTCTGGCATCTATATTGCTCCTTTATCCAAAAGGAGTTTTATGATGAAACTTTCAAATGTATGTGGTTTTTTATCCCTCATTGTCTTGATAGGCTGCGGTGGTGCTAGTAATTCTAAAATCGAACCTATTACTGAAGCTTCGGAAGGAATGGTGCTGGCACCAGGAACATACTCCGTGCCATGCTTTGAGAATAAGACGGCCTCACAAGGTTTTGGTTCACAAGTCTACAGTAAAGCAACCATGATTTTAGGTAGTGATGGTGCAGGTTCAAATGCATTTGAGATTTATAGCGATATTGGTTGCTCTACAATCCTTGCAAACGGAACTGTCCAAATACTTCATTACGAAACAGTATCAGTTAATGGAGAGAAAATACTTCTGATGGATCAAGACGATGGGTCCGGGGTGATGAGAATTTGGATTCCTTATAAGTCCCAAAACAGTACACTTTATTTTGATCTTGATTTCAGCGATGGAGAATCCGGTCCATATCTTGCCGAACCTACAGCGAGTGAAATTTTAGAATTTATGACAGGGCCTGAATTTCAAGGGATTCTAGTTCAATAGCGGAAGAGAATAATATTAAGAAATTTAGAATATTCCTCTTCAAATAAACCTGAAGCCTAGGCTTCTATAATTTTTATACCACCATATAAGATTTCAATTAATTGCAGATCTGCAAGATAATGTGAGTTTCTTTCTCGCTTCATCCTACGGTAAGAATCCCAAATAAATAGATTTAACGATTAAGTTCCAATTTTGGAACGTTAACGAAATCCAACTTTATCAAAGGAGTTTTGGATAAAGATGATCTCACTACTTGTCGCTTTTTGTTTTACATTAAACGTGTTTGCAAGCACTGGAACGATTCAGCAGTTTGAGCGTGCCTTAGATGACTATCATTATTCGTTAAGTGTTGACTGGGATCAAAAAGATAATAAATTTCATGAGCAAAAAACATTAGAACTTTTTAATAAAATACAGGATCTGATGTCTAAGAGTGGATTAACTCAATCACAAATAATTTCTTTGCTGGAAAAGAAAATGCACAGCAAGGCCGAAGTAGAAGCTTTGAATCTTAAATTAGCTCTGATAGGGAATTCAGTTTCTCCTCAAGAGTTAGCTGGAATGGAAGCGTAATGGTCCCGGTTTACATTGTACTAGGTGTTGTTGCAGCCCTTGGGTTTGCTATGTGGTACAGTGCCACTCATGGATGTCAGGAGTATGCTCAAACTTGTGATCAGTTCGGTTGTAGAAATAACTACGACTCTTGTGTTGATCATGGCTACGTTGGGCCGCATCTTTAAATTGAATACATCTCTGTCTTGATTAATGGCTCCATCATCCTTGTCAAAAGCACCGCTTGAGTTCAAGGTTGATGGAGAATATAGAAAGCTAAAAATAAAATAAAAGACTTGCACCAAACTCTAAAGGTTTATTTGCTGATTGATAAAAATGATTCAACCTTAATGCCATATCGTCTCTTAGTGAATAATTTATCGAGATTTCGCCTGATAGATTAAGATCCCGGGTCTCACTAAAGATTTTTTGAGTGTCTAATAGAAATTTAAAATCTCCAATAGCATAACCCGCAAGAATCCTAGGTCCTATTCCAAAGTAGTATGATTTTGAATAAGGATTCATTCCGTAAGAGCGGGTTGCGAGAAATGCTGATAAAATAAATGTATCTGTTTTGATTCCTGTGCCGAGCCCGGCTTCCAGTCCACCAGAAAGACACTTTACACAACGAAACTCCCGGGGATTGATCGCTCCAAATTTTAAAAACCAGCTTGGCTCAAAACCTAGTCCGTCTATGTTCTGAAGTGAGAGGACATCAGCAAGAATTAGTTCTCGGGTTAATAAGCTTGTTTCTCGGTGCTCAAAAGTTAACCTGAGAACATCCAATGTGCTCCACTTGTCGTGACCTACATCCTGATCAAGAACATCATGTAAGGCAAATCTTCCACTTAGGCGGCGAAAATTTCCACCCTCTGTGTAACTAACCCGCCTTGGGCCATGTCCGACATCAGGTCTTGATTGAGTAGGAGATATATTAGGAGGAGAAGAAGGGACAGGATTGTTGGCCTTTTTAACCAATAATTCATGATAAAGCTTTTTGTCTTCAAGCTTACCTTTTCTTTCTTGAATTCTCATCTTGAGAAGTTTTTTTTCATCCTGAGATTTAGTTTCCAGATAGATTTTTTGTAAAGACGGCCGATAGATAGGTTCCTGGAGAATTTTTTCTTCTTTAAGAATTCTCACGGTCTCAGAAGGGATAACATAAAAGGGTGACCGCTCAGAGAGCTTAAGTTCCGGGTCAGCGGCTTCAAGTAGTCTTAATATTTGCCAGGAGCAGTTTTCATCAAAGAAGAAGTAATCAAAGTAGGTCGTACTTTCAAGCTCCCATAGATGAGCAAGAAGCATATCAATTGCATCTTTTCCCATGGTGAGAGGATACTCCCAGAGATCTCTTGCTTCAGAGTTGTTATATTCATTCACCTTAATAAAATAGGGTGCCAGTGAATAGTGTCCCTCATAGCCGCCAACAACACCTAAAAAAGCAAATTCAACGCCGCCATCCGCACCTGTGGTGGCAGCAAAGTTCACGGCATAATCCAGAAGCGGATTATTACCATTAGCATTAAGTCTCAAGAAAGTATGACCAAACATTGAGGCCGGATTGTTTGGGTAACTTGAAGCAAAGACCAAGCTTAAACTTTCAATCTGAAGTCCCTTGCGCCAGTTTTCGTAATCCGTGCACTGAACTTTTGGAAACTGATGGCCTTGCCTTTCTAAAAAAAGTCGCCTTGAAGTATAGACACAGGCCGCTGGTTGTTTAAGTTTCCCCACAAGAGTCTGGGTATCATTTAGTGCTTTAATGGTTTCTTTGAGCTCACTGGCTGGGTTTGTTTTACCCGTTTCAGAGAGATAAAAGCCTTTACCGTCGGCTTCACTTTTGAAACCGGTGAGTGTTTTTTGGTAGTGCAGAAGGTTGAGCCAGCCGGGAGAATGGGAGATGTCTTGCGCCCGGACGGCATTTATCCATCCGAGCAACAATAGAAAAAACATTAGATCAGGGCAGTGTTATCGCAAGAAGAAGCAAATGAAGTCTGCTTAAGTTCTCTACCTAAACCTTTAAGAAAATCTTTTGGAGTTGCATTCGCATCATTGAAGAGTTTTGAATAAGACCCCTTTGCCCAAGTTGCAAATTCAGCTTGCGCAGAGGGAGAGCAGCCTAAAACTTCTGCAAAAGTTGCAACGTATTCACCCTGGCCCTGGGCCATTTCATACCGGAGTTCAGGTAAGTTAGCTTCAGCATAATAAACAGGGTACATGTCTCTTTTTACAATACTATGTTGAGAGCAACCTGACGTACCGGTTGTGATACCGAAAAGTTGAGATGAAAACGAATGGTTAGTCGTGGCACGAAAAAGTGCTGACAAAATTGAATTTTCCTTCCAGATAATTGATCCAAGACCACAGCCAGTGCTACTGTCTGCCATTGATAAGGCTGGAAATAATATAATCATCGCGACCAATAAAAAACGCATTAGAACTCCTTCATATGGTATTGAGCTTTTATTATCACCTAAACTCAAATTTCTTGGAAATAATATTTGGGGGTTAGTTGACAGATTTTGTTGCAAGTATTCCCAGAGCACAGAAAAGTAGTCCACCGGATAAGGTCAAAAATATGTACATCAGGGCCGGGAGATAAAGGTCTTTTTGGATTAAGGAGATGGCTTCAGCCGAAAAAGCTGAGAATGTCGTAAATCCCCCTAGAAATCCTGGAATGAGAAAATAAAAATAACTTGGCTGCGTTTTAAAATCAATCATCGCCAGCAGAATCCCGGCACCAAAAGAGCCTACAAGATTGATTATAATAGTTGGATAAGGAACAACTCCTACTGAGAATCTACCGATATAAGATCCTAGAAGAAATCTAACGATGGACCCAAAGAAGCCACCACATCCAACTAAAAGTGCTGTAGTCATTTAAAAACCTCTGTATCGCAAAAGTTTATACCACCCGGATCTTTAGTTCCAGTTATCAATTTTCAAACCTCCAGGGGCAAAAGGACTTTTGGAGAATTTCTAAAATCTGAAGACGTTTTCTTGAAATCAAAGTCAGAAGAGGGGAACGGATTGTGAAAGATTATCTAAACCGCTAGGATAAAAATCTTAACAGGTAATGAAACCTCATCTGCAAAGACACCAAGTCGACCTTTATCTCGCAGCGCTGATAGCCCCTGTCTTCTTCCGACAATCTTTCCTTTTAGTTTGTAATCCAATGTATATTTCATGCTCAACGTTTTTTCAGAAATAAATTTACCTAATCCATTAACATTGAATTCGTGATGCCCAAAATTGCCCGTCTCCCGATAGATCGCTAAGACTTCCGGAGAATTGAGAGATTTTAATATCGCACTTTTTTTCCATGAGAGGGGATATTCTATTTCGTATTTCTGGCTTCCTATGGTGAGATTTTTTTTTCTTGATAAGGATTTTTTTTCAACTCTGGCAATAACCGAGCCATTATGGTCATTGACCACTAACGAGATCGCTGCCAGAGATGTATCCTGATAGATCCCATAAATCATATTAGATTTCTTCATATCCCATTTACTGGCAAATTCTAAACAGCTGGCCCAAACTTCATCAGGTCCAGTTGTTAAATCTTTTTTTTGAAGTGTTTCTCTGAGCTTTAAGAGGAAATATATAAAAAGAGAAAATCCGAAAAGGATGGCAACAATAAAATAAATGAACCAAGAACCAGTGTCTTTATTCAATTTATCTATCGTATATCTCAAAATTTATGGAGTCTATGACCACGAGTGCCATGGAGTATATGTTTAGGTTTTGTGCATCAGTAATATTTCTTCAATATGGTACTAATTAACGATCACTTACACCAGGTACTGAAAATGAGCATTTCTAGAAAACTCAAAGAAAAATTTGAAGCATTTAACCATGAGGAGAAAGACCGCATTATCAGAATGGGGTGGGAAGACAGGACCAGCTATAAGGCCATCCAGGTCCAATTCGGGATAACCCCGTCTGAGCTTGTCCACTTCATGAGATTTGCCTTAGATGAAAAAACGTTCAAACGCTGGCGCAGGAGAGTCTTTGAGCAAGGAAGGCTTAAAAATGAAACTCCAGAGGGCTATCGGTTTAAATGTAAGTCGCAGAGAATGGATGGGAGTACAAAAAACTATAAGAATTCGAAGCCGAGAAGTGTCCCTTACAAAAATCTTGTCCTCCCTAATGAGAATTAGTCATAGATATTTTCTAACGAGTCATAGAGTTTATCTATTACTAAAAGAGTCCCGTTTAACCTAAACTTTTACTAATTTAAAACCAAGGAGAAAACTATGAAACAATTCGTTTCACTTAGTCTTTTATTTTTAGCCTTAGCCCATTCCTCCATTTCCCAAGCCGAAGAAATGCAAGCTAATCTTCAAACCAAGTCCAATCAGTTCTGGTGGCCTGAGAGGTTAGACCTAGCGCCGTTGAGGCAACATAATCCACAGTCCAATCCTTTGGGACCAAAATTTGATTACAGTAAGGAATTTAAAAAGCTGGATCTGAAACAAGTAAAGGCTGATATTACCAAGTTGATGAAAACCTCTCAAGATTGGTGGCCTTCGGATTATGGCCATTACGGACCGTTTTTTATTCGTATGGCCTGGCATAGCACGGGTACATACCGAGTTAACGATGGTCGCGGTGGTGCAGGTGGAGGTCAGCAGCGCTTTGAGCCCCTTAACAGCTGGCCTGATAATGCCAACCTCGATAAAGCGCGACGTCTTCTCTGGCCGATAAAACAGAAATATGGAAATAAAATTTCCTGGGCAGACTTAATGGTCCTCACAGGAAATGTGGCGATGGAATCTATGGGGTTCAAAACCATAGGATTTGCTGGCGGACGAACTGATGATTGGGAAGCCGATTTAGTTTATTGGGGTGCCGAGAAAAAATTTCTTGAGGCAGAAAGGTATAAAAAAGGGCGCAAGCTAACTAAGCCACTGGCAGCGGTTCAGATGGGACTCATTTACGTTAATCCTGAAGGGCCAAACGGAAAACCTGATCCACTTGCAGCAGCTAAAGATATCCGAGAAACATTTGGTCGAATGGCAATGAACGACGAGGAGACTGTGGCCCTCATCGCGGGCGGACATACATTTGGTAAAGCGCACGGAAAAAAATCCCCCGAAAAATGTGTAGGGGCCGAACCTGCTGCTGCTGGAATTGAAGAGCAGGGGTTTGGATGGAAGAACAAATGCGGTAAAGGAAACGCAGCCGACACCACAACGAGTGGACTAGAGGGTGCTTGGACTGGATCACCGGCAGAGTGGACGCATCAGTACCTGGATAACCTTTTCAATCACGAATGGGTGATGACAAAAAGTCCGGTGGGTGCGGTTCAATGGATTCCTAAAGACGGTGAACTATCGGATCTCGTTCCAGATGCTCATGATAAAGATAAAAGACATGCTCCTATTATGTTTACGACTGATTTGTCTCTGAAATTTGATCCAAGTTATAAAGTCATTGCGAAGAGTTTCCAGGAAGATCCGGCAAAATTTGAATTGGCCTTCGCTAAGGCATGGTTTAAACTAACTCATCGTGACCTTGGTCCTCGTACCCGCTACATTGGAAAAGAGTCACCGAAAGAGGAATTTTCCTGGCAGGATCCAATACCTGCGCGCAATCATAAGCTGATTAGTTCTGCTGATATTAAAAGTCTTAAATCTAAAATATTAAAATCAAAACTAACTCCTTCTCAACTTGTGAAGACGGCATGGGCTTCTGCTGCCTCTTTTCGTGGAACAGATATGAGGGGTGGGGCCAATGGCGCCAGACTAAGACTCGCTCCTCAAAAAGATTGGGAAGTAAATGATCCGTCAGAGCTTAAAGTAGTTCTAGAGGTATTTGAGAAAATTCAAAAAGATTTTAATCGTTCTGGAAAAAAAGTTTCTATGGCTGATCTTATAGTTCTGGGTGGTGTTGCAGGTCTTGAGGAATCGGCCAGACAGGCCGGAAGTAAAATTGCCGTTTCTTTCACACCAGGACGCATGGATGCTTCTCAGGAGCAAACCGATGTTCATTCATTTTCTTTTCTTGAACCAAAAGCAGACGCCTTCCGCAACTACTATGGAGAAGGTAACTATATGTCTCCAACAGAGATGCTCGTAGACCGGGCCAATATGCTGACACTGACTGTGCCTGAGATGACTGTTCTTTTAGGTGGATTAAGATCTTTAAATGCTAACAGTGGCCAGAATACTCACGGGGTACTCACAGCCTCACCTGGTAAATTAACAAATGATTTTTTTATTAACCTTCTGGATATGTCCACTCAGTGGCAAAAATCTAAAAAAACCGATGGAATTTATGAAGGAGTTGACCGGAAGACGAATCAAGTGAAGTGGACAGCAACACCGGTTGATTTAATTTTCGGTTCTCATTCAGAACTCCGAGCGATCGCAGAAGTCTATGCGGCCGCCGATGGAAAGGAGAAGTTTTTAAAGGATTTTGCCAGTGCCTGGAACAAAGTCATGATGCTCGACAGGTTTGACGTTAAATAAGATCCCCATGGGCCCACTTCTAAAAGTGGGTCCATTGTTTATAGAATTACGATCCCAAAAACAATTCTCATCGACACGATCTAAAGAGCGTAGACTCAAAGGTTGTCGCGCGATTAACGTTAATTGAACACCAATTAGCGAGTTTTAAATGTTTAAGTACTTTGTACTGACCTTCATGATTTTTCAAACATCTTTGACGCATTCAAAACCACACTTCTTTACAGGATTTAATAAGGTTTTAAAGGATACGCAGGATTCTAATGGAAAATTAGAAGATAAACCATTCTCTCCAACATTAGGCTTTGGATACAACTTTAATCTTTTTGATTCTGGTTTTGGATTTTCACCTCAGATAGGCTACATCCACACTAAACAGGTTGCGAATGATAGCTATGGTAAGCAGAGAGTTCACACAATATTTTTAAATTGGGATTTGATATGGATAAGTTCCTTATCCAATAATCTCGCCTTTAGATTTGGTGTAGGAAACTTTATTAAACGAACCAAGGGTGAGGGTGGCAAGGTCAAAATTCCAAATGGCAGTGGGACTGATTATGCACGCAGGCCTGGCAAAACGGTAAGTTCCTATTCAAGTACATTTAATATAGGGGCAGATTACAATTTTGATCTTCAAATGCTTGGATGGATTGAAGACATTGGTCTTCGCTTCGAGCTTTATACCTTTAGACCTCTTTCTAAAGAGCATAGAAACTATGCCTTCAATATCGGTGCCTTACTGTACTTTTAATAGGATTATACTCATGAAATTTCTTTTACTTCTATCAGTTATTGTATCTGTCCAGGCACATGGGTTTGTTTTACTAAATCCTGCTTTCGAACTCAAAGATGGTACAAGTGCAAAGATTAAAGTTTCAAAAGAAGGTTGCACTGCTAATGGCATTCCCGATTCTAAAATTGTAAGTGCGATCAATCGGGCCGTTGACTTCTGGAATGACGTTCCGGAATCAAGTTTAAAACTTTCCTATGGTGGAAAATCAAAAGCTTTTCTCACAGATTCAAGTATTCCTAAAAACGAAATAATCATTGGGTGTGGATCTCTTCCAAGTGTTCAAATTTTAGGAGCGACGCAGAATGATTATACGAATGGTTCGGCCAGGGTCAAAATGAACGCCGCTGTTTATACAGGAAGTTACAACGAAGATAGTTTTATAGGTACAGTCATTCACGAAGTTGGCCATGGTTTAGGTCTTTTCCATAGCAATGATCCCGCATCAGTTATGACCTATGCCGATAACGGCTGGGGGGACAGACCAAAGTACATATCTCAAGACGATATTGACGGGGTAGTCTACCTCTACCCAAATAAAAGTCAACTTGGTGGATTCTTAGGAAGTTGTACTTCTTATTCAGCTGAATCTAAACCGAGTTTCAATTTTTTCTCTGACTTCTTTTTTGGTTTTCTTTTTGTTATTGGAATATCATTGCTTATTCAAAAAATTATAGGAAAAGTGAGAATTTAGATTTTGCTAAGACAACTGCTATACAGACAACTTCTTAAGTATGTATTCCTTCACTCTGGACCTTAGACTAGCAGAATGTCTAATCGAAGTGCAATCGCTATAAAACTTGGGCAAATCCTTCAAAACCTCAGGAAAAAGAATAAAATGTCACAACTTGAAGTCTCACTTCAAAGTGGTATTTCTGCTCGCCACTACCAAGAAATTGAGTACGGAAGGAAAAATTGTCAGATTGATACACTTACAAAAATCCTAAAAATATATAATATAAATGTTTTCAGTTTTTTTTCATCGTTTCTCATTGATGAATTCAATGAAAATGGTGTTGAGGCTTTATATGACATCTTTGGAGATAAAGTTTTTGGTTATAGGCGGTTTGATTTACAAGGAACGGTTACCTATCAATGCGCTCAAAGTGTTGCTATTACAGGTATGACTGACGAACAAGTCATAGGTAAAATGAAGATTTGGTCTGACCTAAGCGATTCGGCCATGGTTAATTTTATAATGGACACACTGAAAACCTGTTTTACTTATCTTCCCTTGCTACCATCCTGGAAAGTTAAAATAAAAAACCATGCCCTCAATACTTACTCACCATACATTGGCTTTGCTAGATATACGAAAGATGAGAATAAAACAGTTATTGGGATCGAAATAATAATCTTCCCTTTGGACACAGACTAATCTAAAGCTCTGATAACTCATATTTTTTCAGAGCAATTAATATTTACTCATGTCTACCCATAAACCGACCGATTAAGTCAAAGTCCATTTTTAGGAGGACGACTTGGTACGGTCTTTTCGTTTAGGTCTATTCATTTCGCTTTTAGTGGCATTGAGTACCTCTTGTAAAAAAGAGTCTAAAAGTGATGTCGTATCCGGTAAGACTAAGACAACTTCAGCGGTTTTTGCCCCCTATGTGGCATCCTTCCTAGAGAATCTTGCTCTCTCCGGACTTAATCCCAATGTATCCGGCCTCACAGTGAATTTCACTACTGATCTTCCTGCCAACGTTCTTGGTTCCTGCACCATGGGCCAGAAGAGAGTCAGAATAAATGAAAACCTCTGGTCTATTTTAAGTGCGGCGGGTAGGGAAGAGCTTGTCTTTCATGAACTGGGTCACTGTGTTCTTAACCGAGGTCATGACAATACCGAAATCGCAGGGATTCCGGTTTCCATTATGAATGCTTACCATTTAGGCCCTACGATTTACGCTGACCCCACCTTATATGATGGTTACATGGCCGAACTATTTAATAGCCCTCTGGCGGTGTTTGCAGGTCTTACCTTTGATGCCACACCTTATGCCTCAACACTTAGCTCTGAGGATGGACACACTGTCTTTCATCAGACACCTGGTCAGCCCATTTTTAGATGTCTGGATGAGGAAGAACTTTAGATCTGAGAAGAGATGCTGACGCGTTTTAGATTTTTAAGCACTGATTTTGGTACTTTTTTAAACTCAATTTGATTTAAGTTCAGATGCAGCCTAGGAGACTGAGCAAAACCCAATTCTAAATCTTTTGATACAAATTGAAATCCGAAGGGATCATTTTGATAGGCAATTTCTGGATGTGGATACTGTGAAAAGTTAAAAAAGTTAATAGTCTTAAGCCATACATCAAACGCCTCAGGCCTATTAACAATAATAGAAACTGGATAGACCGTAACCTTATCGTTCTGAACGAAGTGCACATGAAGTTTAATTTCACCCCTCAAAAATTCACCCGAGGCCTTTAATCCCTTGAGACTTAGAGCACTATTTTTACGGGTAAGTTCAAACTGAACTATGAGTGAGTCATCTGAGGTCTGGGTCAGGTGATGACTAATAAACTCCAGGTGCCCAAGGTAAGCATTCCATATGGATTGATTTAAAAAAGCTTGGTCTGCTTCATTTAGCTCCGCTTTCTTTGACAATAAATTTACTTTTTCCTGGAGAGAAAGTGCTTTTAAATCTTGTTCCTGTGAGAGCTTTTTTTCCTGATCCAGGATGGTCGAACCGACTTCTCTGACTGATTCATTGATGTCTGGACATTTGGTCTGTTGAATTGAATTCAAAAGACCAGGATAGCTTTTTTTTATTTCAGTCAGAAGCTTCTCATAAGTTCCGTTGCACTGAGCTTCTCCGTTGAGGTGCGATACTATATCTCGACCTATGGCCTGATACTTTTGAGAGACATCTCCCCGGTGCGGAAAGAGGTGATTTGCCAGTCTTAAAAACCGGTAACTCTGAAGGTAGTTGCCGGATCTTTTCGCCTCGGTGGCCATGTTCATCAGGTCAGCAGTAATCTGAAAAGACAAAACGACATAGTCGTTTGATGTTTTGTCTTCTAACTCAAACAGCCGGTCATAGTTAGCTGGCAAAACACTTTCAATGCCCGCCACATAGTCTTGAGGAACACTTCGGCTCGCTCTGGTCTCAGAGGAAATAAGACTAATTGCGATTAAAGACAGGAAGATCCTGACGGAAGCGGAATTCAAAATTTTGTACGAAACCGTTTTCAAATTTAACATTATAATATCCGTGAATAAAGTGATTAGTGTTACGACCAATAGATGCTTCAGCAGCCTTTTGACCCATGCCGGGAAAGATGAAGCGGTTTAAAATTGCACTACTTTCAGAAATAGAAAATTGAGAGAGGTCTATTATCTCTGTGGTAAAATAGTCGGCATCTGAAAATGTAAAGTGAAAGTCATAAGGGTCTTTGTTTCGAATCATGTCAGTAGCATGATGATAAGAGCAATCAGAACTTTCTTTGCATTTTAAATCCAGTGTAAGTTTAAATGTTACTTTCTCTAATTGGGCCAGAGATTTGAAATAGACAGTGAAGGGGATGAAATATTTTCCAGAATCTACTTTGATTAAATTGTGACTGAGGTACTCAAGTTGGCTGCCATCCTTAGCGACATGGACAGTACTCATAACTTCTGATGGAGCGATTCCTTCCAGATAGATCACCTGACGGTTATTAAATTGCACCAAGGCCGGGCCTGCGTAGAGAGTAGATCCATTTTTAAAGACGGTTTGGTTTAGAAAATTTGTATAGGTCGTTTTGAGCTTAGTATTAAATAGGTAGCGTCCTCTGGATTCTTCAGTGGAGCTAAGTTCAGCTGTAGAGCAGCCTGATAGACTAAGTAGTAAAAGCATAATTTTCATCATGGAGTTATTATAACACAAGGTTACCTGGCTAAGTCACTATTTCTAGGGGTTTATACAACAATGAAGAAATCTTGCCTCAGGACTCTAAAGGGATCTCCGATAATGGGAGTAAGTAACTAAGAACATCATTGCTTCAGCAATAAGGGAGAACCTCATGTCACAACCGCAAATGCACATTGTAATCACGAAGTCTGAAAAAAATCCTATCGTAGGAGCTCTACTTGGGTTCTTCTTTGGTTTTATCGGTCTGTTCTATTCATCACCTAAAGCAGCTCTCATTATGCTTGCGCCGACATTATTGTCGTGTGTTCTGATTCCATTCTTTATTGGAATTCCGATGATTGTGATGACTTGGATTGCTTGTGGTGTAGTTGGGTATGTTGTTTGTGATAAGCACAACAAATCTCTTCATAATACAGTTCAAGAAACAGTTCAAAATAAAGCTGCTTAATATAAAAAAATGCCGGAGCAGAAATACTCCGGCATTTTTTCGTTTTATGTATCTAACATCGCTTCCATCGTAATTTTCGCATTTCCTTTAAAGAGCTTAGACACCGGACAATTCTCCTTGGCCTTATTGGCCAGCTCCAGAAACTGGGCCTGATTAGCTCCAGGAACTTTTGCTTTCAGGTTTAAGTGAATCGAAGTAATCTCAAACCCATCCTCTTTTTTCTCAAGAGTCACATTTGCCGTAGTTTCCATTTTATCTGCTATGAGCTTTGACTCGCCAAGGATCATAGAAAGCGCCATAGTGAAACAACCTGCGTGAGCAGCGCCGATAATCTCTTCAGGGTTTGTTCCTTTCACACCTTCAAATCGAGTATTAAATCCGTATGGGTGGTTAGTCATAGCACCACTTTCCATTGAGATTGCTCCTTTGCCCTCTTTTAAATTTCCGCTCCAAACTGCTGATGCATTTTTTGTTATCTTCATGTGTTTCTCCTCTAAGTTAAATCGTCTTTGTCACTTTAGAGGATGAGTTCGGTAAAACAAGAGGGGATCGATGATCTTTAGGACTTCTTATGAGTCAGGGATTGAATGAGAGCTGTGTGTTGAGGGTATTCTTGGGTCAGCGTTTCATAATCAGCGAGTTCAAAATCTCTAAAATCAAACCCAGGTGAAACGGTACAACCCACAAATGAAAACAGACTGTTTTTAAGCGGTCGGGAACCGAACCAATGACCGGCCTTCACAACATATTGAAGCCTCTGTCCTTTATCAACTTCATTGCCAAGTATTGTTACAGATTGAGTGCCATCAGGAGCGATTTCGATAATTTCAAGAGGTCCTCCCAAATAGAAGTGCCAGATCTCATCTGACTTTATCCGATGAAAAGATGAAAATTCATGTGAGAGAAGGAGAAAATAAATAGCTGTAGAGATATTACGATCACCCATCTGGGTTGTGCTTCGGTAAGACTCAAGATAGGCCCCTCCCTCCGGGTGAGGAGTTAAGGGGTACTGAGCAAGAATCTTATTAAGCACGGTTTGCGAATTATTCAAGTTATCTTTTGCACTCCATCCATTGATCAGAAATTGTTGCCAGGATTTTGATCTTACCCTGAGGACTAACTTCCACGAAAGCTCCTACTTCATTATCGCCTGGCCAGAAGTGAACGAGAACAAATTTATAGCTTCCTACTGCAAAATATTGAATTGTCCCTGCATTTGATCCTGTTTTTATACTGTCATCATAGTAATCTCCAAAGACTCTCAGAGATTCTGCCTGATTCAGGCGCGCATAGTAATTATCTGAGGTGATTGTCGTGTGGATGATTTTTTTCTCAAGTGTCGTCCAGTTGTTGTGATCACCAACTTCTTTTATGAGGGTAATTTTTTTGGCCTCTACCGCCTCATCAAACTCTGTTGTATCTTCAAACTGACAGACATCAAATGCTGCATGAGCATTTAGAGATAACAAGATAACGAGTAGTAGTGCTTTCATATTATAGGTCTCCCGACTGATTGTGTGCCGGGAGAATAGTCGAATATGGCCTATCTTGGAAATAGAATGACAAGGCCTTGTTGATCTATATATTAGATAGTTAAGACCTCAGAGTCAGCTTTAGAATCAACCCTTCCGGTCCTGTTTTTGTGGCAGTGATGTCTCCATTTAACAGACCCATCACATTTCTCGCCACCAGGAGCCTTCGTTCAATCTTAAAGGCTTTATGCATCTCTTCTTCATAGACATTATTCATGTGAAAGATTGTGCAGCATTCACCGGGTTTTGTTGTATGAGAGATTATTATTGAGGTTTCGGGTTTTGAGATTAAAACGCAGTAAGACAGAGAGTTTTTAAGGACAGTGTTACTGATTAGCCATTTATTACCTGTGACCTGAATATCCCTGAAAGACTCACTTTCTAAAGTCAGATTGATGCTTTTCTTTTTTACAACATCCTGAAGCTCCAGAAGATGTTCCTCGAGAACGGGTAAGATATCAAAGGTTTCCTCGTCCAGTTGTTCTGATCCTGCAATATTCTGGAGAAGTTCAATTTGTTCAATTAAATTAGTCACTGATTGGACATCTTTCTCAACGACGGTAGTACTTAAAAAACCGGTGGTACCGATCAAAAGATATTCAGATTGAATATCCATGAGTTTAGTTAAAGCTTCAGTGGAGGTAAGTTTCAAAAGATCACTTATGTTTTCCAGTCGTGCATAAGCTTTCTTTTTTTGTAGGTAGACCTTCATCACAAGTGCACTACCTATTCCAATGATTAAACATATAAGAAACTGCCAGGCAAAAGAGACATTCTTTTTCGTGTTGGCGGCCTTGGGCCAGCTCTGGAAGGTAATTTCTCTACCCCTGATCTTACTTTTAACCTCTTGAACCTTTTGTGCCTCAGGACTGATTGCAGTGGAAAAATAAATACCACCCGTTTTATCATCCCGGACAACGAGATCATAATCATTGAAGTAAGCGATGGATTTAAACCGTTCAAAAAATTTCTGGGAACTAATAACTGTTGCAATCCATCCTTTAAGATTTTTGTTCTTTTCTACTGGGATGTAGAAAACAAATCCATATCCCTCCTGGAAAAGTTTAAAAGGCGGAGAAAACCAGTACCTGTCACTTCGCTCAAAAGATTTGGTGAGCTCATTAAAATGTTGAGTGACCTTATGCATGGCCTCTCTGTTGTTGATCTGTGGGAAAATGCGGATGATCTTTCCCTGATTGTTTAGTTGATTAACGCCAAGGATGTACTCTTTTTCATGAAGGATTTTTTCTATGAGCTCTTCGTATGATACCTGGTCACCTTTTCTTTCATCCGTTATATGGACAGAAGAAATTTGGCCGACGACAAAGGCAACATCTAAGAAAAGATTAAACCGTTCATTGATTTCCTGCTGAATGACTGTCGCTGCTTGTTTATGATGAAGCTCATCTCGCTTGTGAAGTTGCGAGAGAATTGTGGTCATAACGACATAGGTGGCCATAAATGAAACAATAAAGACAAAAATAATCTTTGTGCGAGGCTTTAAAAACATCATAATATTACTATAGCACTACTAATAAGGAATATCTGTGAAATACCTGCATACGATGTTGAGAGTTAATAATCTTGAGGAATCCGTTCGATTCTATACTGAAGCTTTAGGCATGAAAGAAATTTCCCGTTCGGATTACCCTGAAGGTCAATTCACGCTGGTTTTTTTAAGCTATGGAACCTCTAAGCAGGATCCCTGTATAGAGCTAACATATAACTATGGTAAGGACTCGTATGAGATAGGGACGGCCTTCGGTCACATAGCCTTGGGCACAGGGGATATTTTTGAAACATGCGATAAAGTTAAGAATATGGGTTACAAAGTTTCCCGCGAGCCAGGTCCTATGAAGCATGGTACAACTGTTATCGCTTTTATCGAAGATCCTAACGGCTACAAGATTGAGCTTATTGAAACTGTAAGTCCTTGAAAGCCGCATTAGGCCTAACTCAGGACTATCTTTGGCAGGGAAGCGTTTTGGCATAAACATGAGGGGCTAAAAGCTACAGTGATCTAACCTACACTTACATCATTTCCAGAAATCCACGGCTTGATTTGGCAAGTCGCTGGCACTCAACTTGATACTGTTGATGTCATGAAGACGATGCGAGCGATCATTCATATTATGCTTTTTTTAACAACCTTCCTTCTCTCCGTGAAGATTGGGCCCGACTTTAATTCCCATGTTGCGCATGCAGAATTTATAAGAACAAAAGATATAATCTATAAAACCATAAGTGAGAAAGTTCCTTCCCGATTCTCTTCAGTCAGCCGGACCGTAGCAGACGCCATTATAAAAGAGTCCCTCAAGCAACGAATTGATCCCTTTATTGTGACGGCCGTAATCGCCGGTGAATCGAGTTTTAACCCCAAAGCGGTGGGTCCTGTGGGTGAATTGGGTCTCATGCAGATAAGACCTTCAACAGCGAAGTGGATCGCCAAAAAGATGAATATTCCCTGGAGGGGGGCTTCAGCTCTTACCAGTCCAGACTACAATATCGAAATTGGTGTGGCCTATTTAGGCTACTTGAAAAAAAGATTCAGTCCTCAGAGCGGAGATCTTTATTTAGCAGCTTACAATATGGGAGAAACCACTTTGCTGAGACTACTCTCAAAAAAAATGCGGCCGTCGATTTATTCCAGACATGTAATGAAAAATTACATAGCTATCAATTAGCGACCAGAGGCAATCGAACTTCGAAGACAGTACCTTCTGGAGTTGATCTCATAAGATTAATCTCTCCTTTGTGGAGCCGGGCGATTTCCTGGCAGACATAGAGTCCAAGTCCCATTCCACCACTTCTGCGAGTTGAGTTCTTCCCAAAAAGTGAAAAGATTTTGTGATGGTCCTCCTGAGGAATGCCTGGACCCTTATCTCTAATTTCGAAGTAAGCATTACCGCCACCCGAATTAACGTACAAATTAACCTCAGCTCCGTTTCCATACCTTAAGGCATTACTCAGCAAGTTAGTGAGGAGCTGCTCAATCCGTGAGAGATTCCAACACACCATCTCAGGAGCATTAAAATGAATCTTGACCTTATTTTTAAAATCGTAAAAGCGCTCAGAAGCCTTGGCCACGAAGTCATCCATGAAGTCTTGAAGTGAAATCCATGTGAGCTGCTCAGCTCTTAGTTCTTGATTACTCTCAGAAACCTGCAACATGTCCTCAACGAGTTGAGAAAGTCTCAAAACATCCTTATTCGCACGATCCAGAAAGCGCTTTAATTTGGCTTCTGTGATTAACTCATTCGGCTTACTTTCTACAAGTTTGCGTGCCATTTGAACTTGAAGCTTTAAGGCCGTAATCGGAGTCCGGAGCTCATGAGAAGCAACAGAGAAAAAGTCATTTTTAATTTCACCTGCGGGATCTGGTGTGAGAATTTCATAGACCAGATACTGAATCGACCCATCCTCGTTGAGAACAGGGATGATTTTTTTACTGGCCGGAAGTTCATTTACACTCATGGCGCGCAGTCTTTCTCTGTCTATTCCTATTTTTGCCAAAAGTTGATCTGTGGCATCTTTGATTGTGAAGTCACAATTAATCAAGACAAAAGGATGAGGGAGAAATTGGAAGTTTTTATCAAGCTGAATCATTTAAATCTCTGTAGGTGTGAGGGCCATTATATACAGGAGAAGAATGTTCAATTGAAAGCTGAAACAAACTGCACAATCAGGCCTAACAGTAATTTTAGGTTGGAAAACATATTCTGTTTTAACATTATTATATTCTTAATGAGTCTTCATAATTTATTCGCTACTATCGTTCGAAAAAGGAGCCACCATGGAAACTCAAGAAATATACCGTGGACGATTAATCGACCACATCCAACTTGTTGTGAAAGATTTAACAATTAGCAACAGATTTTATGAAGCGATTTTTTCGACTCTCGGCATCCCAATGGGTGGACAGGAAAAAGACTACTTCTGGGCCGATGAGCTCTTTGTCTCCTCTCAGCAGAGTCAGGCAGCCCAAGGCACATTAACTGGTCGCCATCACATGGCCTTCCAGGCAAAAGATAGAAAGATGGTTGAAGCTTTTTACCAGGCCGGTCTCAAAGCTGGGGGGAAAGATAATGGGGGCCCGGGAGAACGCGTCTATCATCCTGGATACTACGCTGCTTTTCTTTTAGATCCAGATGGAAATAACATTGAAGCTGTTTTTCATGGTGAAGCTCAACGAAGCTCAGACTCAATAAGGATTACTTTTTAATGAAAACTTTTTTATTCCTTTTGCTTATGTCTTTTTCTTGTTTTTCTTCGAGTCAGTTGAGTCTCGAAGGGGGGCAGGCCACAAACACCTACAATAAAGTAAAAATCTCTGGGGATGATGGAACATTATTTAATCTTGCTCCTTCAATTGAGAAAATTTTTTATTACCGATTGAGCTACCTCTATCATTTTAAATCAAAACACGGTCTGCGATTTCTGTATGCTCCCTTGAAATTCAGTGGCGATAGAAAATTCTCAAAGGATATTGATTTCCTTGGGGTCAATTTTGACCAGGGGGAAAAAACTGAAACGGAGTATCAATTCAATTCTTACCGTGCGACTTATTTTTATCGTTTTATTGAGGATGAGAATTTTAAGCTGAATGCAGGTGGTACATTAAAAGTCCGCGATGCACTGGTTAAGCTTAAGCAGGGTGATAAATCAAAAACAAAATCCAACACGGGTGTTGTGCCGTTGATTTATCTTACATCGGAGTATTCGTGGAATAGCGGAGTGAGAGTAGGATTGGATTTTGACGGACTCATTGCCCCCCAAGGACGTGCCTTTGATGTCGCCCTCATGGGTGGATATAACTTTTCTCATTCTCTTCAGGCCAATATTGGCTTCAGGATGCTGGAAGGAGGTGCCGATAATGAAAACGTTTACAACTTTTCTCAAGTAAATTACCTCTTCTCATCATTACTCGTTACATTTTAACTTAAAAAAACTAAATTTTATTATATGAAAATTTGCATTCTTGCCTTCTCTGAAGGAAAAAATTTAGATCTCGCCCGCAAGTTTGAGGCGTCACTCAAAGACTTAGGAGTCAGCACATCACTTCTGGATTTGGTTAGTATTGATCTGCCTATTTATACGACCAAAAATGAGAAGCTTTATAATCCAGCTGAACTGGTGAATCCTTTTAAAGAATTAATCACGGCCGACGGATTTGTTTTTATCGCACCTGAATATAATGGTGGCCCACCACCGAGTTTTTCAAATTTTCTTTCATGGGTGAGTCGCTCGACCAAAGAATGGAGAGAAGCTTTCAATAGTCGTCCTGCTGCCATTGCAACTCATAGTGCAGGGGGAGGACTGAGTGTCTTAACTATTATGAGACTGCAGCTTGCCTATATTGGACTAAATGTTCTCGGAAGACAAATTCATACGACTCTTCAAAAAAATCTTGATCAGGCGTCATTAACAGAAGTTTGCCGACAACTGATTCATCAATCAAAAATTTAGGTTACTGAGAAATTAGCAGATAGAACAAATCCGCTACCTTCTCTGATGTAGGTGTCGATCCCTATGGATTCTCCCGAACCAATGGTAATGATGTTAAAGCTATTGGTTTCAACCCTAAGTCGATTCGAAGTGCTTGTCCCGCAGGAGACGATGAGTGGGAATTTTCTATCAGGGAGTTGGGCCACTCCACTTTTATGTTCATGACCCGAAAGAAGAATATGAGGATTTGAGTATAAAACTCTCTGAGTGTCTCCCTTCATAGGTTCATTTTGTGAAAAAAGACCATGGTGGGAAGCAATGATTTTGATTTTTTGAGAAGGAACATCTCTGAATTTTTTCTCAAGATCAGTCAGGTCCTTGTTACTTACCTTACCATGGCTTACAGTAAAGTTATTGGTGCTCCAGATTCCATAAACTGCGACCTGATCATTTTCAAAAAAGTTACTGGTATAGGGTCCCAGAAACTTCAAAAATTTTCTATAGGGAACAAAAAATCTCTGAAAAATATTGTATAATGGGACATCATGATTCCCGGGGACTACAACCACCGGGCAATGTAGACTATCTAGGAATTCGCGGGCATTTAAGAATTCCTTTTTTTTTGCTCGCTGAGTGAGGTCTCCTGTAACTATAATGAGATTGAGCTCAGACTTCCTGGCAAGAATAAAGGCTTTTAAATCTTCCAGGACGGAGTCATCAATCCTTCCAAAGTGAATATCTGATATGTGTAAAATCCCTGTAGACTCCGGAGACATATGAGCCGAATCCTTTTAATGATTAACCCCAGATCCCGATCAGGGGAGGAGGCTACCGAAGAAATTTCGGAAGCTTTGAGAGGCTGTGGACATTCTATCATCATTCCCGAAGACAAAGAAAGCCATGACGATCCAAATGAATTTATAAGAAAAAATAAAAATCAGGCGGATTTTGTCCTCGTTGGAGGAGGGGATGGGTCAGTTAATCACCTTCTGCCGGGGTTGGTTGACTCTCAACTACCCTTAGTCCTTTACCCATTAGGGACGGCAAATAATCTGGCCCGCACTTATAGCCTTCCCCAAAACATCAATGAAATCTGCCAGTCTCTGGCCCATAGCCATGTGGTAAGTATTGATCTGGGTTTAGTGAATGGTCTCTATTTTGTAAACGTGGCCGGCATGGGTTTGAGTACCGAAGTTAATAGAAACGTTCCCCATAAACTTAAGCGATATCTGGGAGTGATGGCTTTTATCCTGACTGCCTTCAGAATGTTTTTAAAGATGAAACCTTTCAAGGCCACAGTGAAGGGTCAAGAGAAAGAAGTGCACACGCGCTCGTGGCAAATTTCAGTGTGTAATGGAAAACACTATGGATCAGGTTTAACGATAAAACATGATGCTACATTGGAGGACGGGAAACTTCATCTTCTGAGCACTGAGGTTAAGAGCTTCTGGTCAGGAATTAAACTCATCCCGACCCTCTATAGTGGACATTTTAAACACCACCATGAAGTGACACTTCTGACAGCTGAAAGTTTTGTGATTAAAACAAAGCGTGTATTTAAAATTGATGTTGATGGAGATTTAAAAACTCAGACTCCTGCAGAGTTTAAGATTTTAAGAAAAGCCTTGAAAATTCTTGTGCCTAAAGATAACAACTAGACTTTTTTAAGAAATGCTGAGACCAGAACTATTTGAATACCGTTAACCTTGCCTTCAATATGCTTGGGATTGTTTGTCAGCACAATATTCTTAACCAAAGTCCCTCTTTTCGCAGTAAATCCCGCTCCTTTAACATCAAGATCTTTAATCAAAGTCACTGAATCACCCTCGGTTAGTCTGGAGCCATTACTATCCAGAGTGGGAGCAGATGAGTCGATTTCCTCTTCTTCAGGGAGTCCGGCCTTCGCCCATTCCATAAGAGATTCATCCAAGTAGAGTTGTTCCAGAAGATCCCGTGCCCATGATTCCTCTTTTAACTGAGTGAGCAGTCTGAAGACCATGACCTGCACCGGTGCATGTTCACTCCACATGCTTTCACTTAAGCAGCGCCAGTGATTAGCATTAATCGGGGTAAGTTGATCAATCTGGCTTCTACATTCAGCACAGATCACTATTGCCGTTGATTCATCCACTTTAGTGACAGGTGGTATATCATATTGAGAGATCTCATTTGAACTTGCACACAGCTCACAAACTGATTGACTGCGATTTAAGAGCTTCTCGGATAGATTCATACAGGAAAAATCCAGAAGATAAGCATGTTAACCACTGCAAGAATGAAGGCACCAATGATCGCAGGTCCCCAGCCTCTGATGGTAAAATTTTTGAGTAAACCTGCTGCCAGTCTCAACACCATGGCATTCACCACAAATGTAAACAGACCCAGAGTCAGGATGTTAACCGGTAGTGTAAGAAGAAGCAGAAGGGGGCGTAAAATCATGTTGAGAAAGCCCACCACAAAGCTTGCTAGCATGGCGCTGCCAAAGCTTTTGACTTCGAAGCCGTCAACTAATCTCGAAGTGATAAAAATTCCTAAAGCAGAAAGTAGCCAGACAAGCAGTAAGCTCATTTTTTTTTCTCTTTTGGTTCGATCAACGTTTTAACTCCCTTGATCACTTTACGAGTCCCTTTATCAATTTGATCAGCGGTTTCGTTGATATCTTTTTTGAGGTTGTTTTTTTCTTTTTTTTCAGCAGCAAACCCGCTGAAGGACATAAGGAAAAGGAGCGAGATAAGTATTTTCATTTTCTTATCATCTCTTTTTAAAAAGACAAAAGCCACTAAAGAATCCTTCTCTAGTGGCTTTTGATTTGTGGCCTACAATATAATGCTTTTTAGCCTCGGAAGAAAAAGACCCAAAGAATGAGACAAACAAATCCCGGAACACCAATGGCGTATAAAACCAGGGGAGGAAGAACACGGCCATTTTCATTTTTGACAAGATTTTTCATTTGATCTCCTTTGATCTTAGGATATCAAACTGCGAATTCCATGCCGGCCATCCTTCCTGTAAAAAATGAATTTTATAGGCCTAATGTGGTAAGTTTCCCCAACTTTTAAGGCAAAGTGCCTTTAGCCTTGATGGTTTTAGTTTTTGTCTGGAGTTGTTTTAATTCCCTGGAGTATTGGGTAGGAAGATTTTTTCCACATTCAAGACAGACAGGGGTCAGCCCCTTGCTGGAAGCAGAGATACCCTTTAGACCAGTGGTTCTGATCTTATAGTAGGAAACATTTTGAGAGTGGCAGTGAGGACACTGAACTTTGGCCTTAAAGCCGGCATTCAAAACAAACCAACCTTCAATCATAGCACCATCATTTCTCATCTTCATTCCTTGAACCTAAATTTATAATGAATATTGTTCGGCCTTGAAATGAGTCATGACAACTATTTTTTTTGCTGGGACGAGCTGGCGCAGTCAGCTTTCGAAAAAAAATGAAGAGGCCTATCATGATTTTAACGAAGGAGTTTTTATGCTGAATAACATGAATGCTATTGCAACTATCGGTGTTAAGAATCTAAAAGCGGCCAGGGATTTTTATGAAAAGAAATTAGGTTTAGAGCCCGTGAAATCAGAAATGCCAGAAGAGGTGCTGTTCTTTAAAAGTGGAAACACTAAAATTGAACTCTATCATTCAGATTTTGCAGGATCTAATCAGACCACAGTACTTACTTGGTCTGTAGGTAATGATATTCACAAAGAAGTTAAGGAGCTGCGCTCAAAAGGTATTAACTTTGAGCACTATAATTTTCCCGATATGAAGCTTGATGGTGATGTGCATGTGATGGGCACAATTAAGGCCGCATGGTTTAAAGACCCGGATGGAAATATCTTGAGTCTTACAAACTAGCAGGCAGAGATTTTACCACTTCTGCACTCTCATTAATGACCCGCTGGCCTATGGCCGTGGTTTTACCAAAGTAACCAAATATCCTCATAGATTTTGGATTTTTGAGATTGGCAGAAGTGTTTGTGAGAACTGATCCCTGATATTTAAAAGCAGTTTGCTGATTGGCCCGGTAGTAGGCCCGGTCTTTATTTTCAAACCAGGCCCTTGTGGGTTGGGCGACATGGCAGTGAACGCAATCGATGGTTTCAGGAGTAAACAGCTTTGGGTTCTCAACCCGATCAAGTGTCTCCAGGGATTTCTTTACATAGGCCAGGCCCGCCGGTGTGTTGAATGTGTAAGTATAATTTTTCAGAAGTTGAGTGAGGTCATCTTCCTGTGAAGGATTTGTCAGTTCAGGAGTAATCGATCCTTTCATTCCCATAGGATTGTTAAAGTCATCGTTGAAGAAATTGGATTCAGTAAATCTGGTGTCGTGACGTGGAAGCTCCATTTTAATGAATTGACCGTCTTTAATTTCGAGCCCTCCGAAAACCCACCAGATCTCCGGCGTGAAGAGCTTCATAAAGGTCACACGACTAAGATTTCTTTTTCCGGCAAATTCCGAAGTGATCGCCTTCATTTCATTCATGAAGATGGCTCGACTTGAAGGATTTTTTAAGGCCGGGTGAATTCCCAGAAGTGCTTCATGTTTTAATCCCAACTTTGTTAACTTCAATTTAAGATTTTGAATCCGGATAAGTAGGGATTTCCACTCAGTACTACTCAACTCATGAAAACTATGAATTCCTGCATCGAAAGTTGTAAAATCATTTTGTTTTGTTTTTTGAACTGGTTGCCAGACAATTCTGAGTTGTGGAAAACACTTTGTTGAACCAACATATTTGAAACAGGGATCCAGCCGTAAACCTATCACTCTTAGGGCCTGGTATTCGTCTTTTGGTGCATCCACTACACCCAACATGAGCGGCTTTATTTGATCAAAAACTGTAACCGGCAAAAGGTTTTGCGGACCGATCATAAAGTTCAAATCTTCACTCCCTTTAGGAAGATCAAAGAGAACTGAGACATCGTTTAAATTCCACGAAGCCGCATGAACAGAGGTTACACTGAGGAGGATAGCAAAAATAGTTTGTAGCATCTGCGCAATATATAAGAAGCTTTCCCGCTATGGCAATTACACCATTTTGTGGTGAACTTTTTTCAAATTGATCCCCTGAACCCAAGGCTTTGGGGCGGCAGGCTTACGGTAGAACGTATTTCTAAATAATTCCTTGATGTTATCCTGGATATCCATTTTCACTTGGGCCGAGTAGACGTCTGATTCCAGGGCCTCAAGTCTTACCCAGCATTTATTCCATGACATCCCCTTGAAGTTTTCATCCACCAAGGTCAGCCAGGATTTAGAGTCTTTTTCCATCGCCATGGCGTAATCTAATTTATTGATAAAATCGAGGGGGAATTCCACAAGTGAGATGAGGTTTTGCCCGTCATAAACGGTAACAACATCATGAAGGGGAGTGGCCACAACCGGGCGAGCGGCGATGAGGCTTTCTGCAATAAAAGATGGGTTAAGAAATTTATTTTCTTCATTCACTTTGTAAGGAACAAAAGTGCAATCACAACCGGCCAGAAAAAGTGGGAGCTTTGAATAACCTTTGTGAGGAATATAGTGAATGTTTTCTTTCTTTGGAAGGGTCGCAGGATCGAGCCCCACAATATTTCCGGCCAGGACAAAATGCCAGTCAGGACGCAATGTCGCTAGATTTTCGATCAGGTGAAAATCAATTTTTTCATCGATTGTCCCTGCAAAACCAATGCGCGGATGAGGAATATTTTCCAGATCTTCCATTTCATCATTTAGATAACGTGCCTGATAAAAGTGACGGTAATCCACACAATCCGGATTGTGATGAATATTTGGGTGCATAGATCTTTTTGCAGCGTAAAGGGAGAGACCTGATGTAAACACTAAATCAGCGCGGTTAAAAAGTTCTTTTTCCAGCTCCGGATTCGTTACAGAGTAGTCCTGCAAACAATCATAGATTAAGGCCTTAGGTTCAAGATGACGGAAAAAAGGAATAGACTTGGGAGTATCAGTCCAGATCGTGAAATTTTTTATATTTTCGTCATCAATAAGTTTGTTGACGATTTCAATTAAGGCCTGCTTTTGTTCAAAAACGGAAGTCTCTTCAGGCAAGTATGGTTCAATAACCATCACGTCATCACGGGTTTCTCTTAATAGATAAAGTGGATTTTTTGAAACACCTAAAACAGGGGTTTCGATAAAGTACACTTTTCTGTGGCTTGCAAAGCGGGACATGATTTGTGAAGTTCGGCTGAATGAAGATCCCCATCTTTCAAGGGAGAAAACTATGAGGTCTGTGTTTTGTGCTAAGTGTTTCATAAGGTAACCCTTTGTTAATGACCGTCACCACGTTAAGGGGGTCATTCCGATGAGTTCGGTATTGCCAGAGGGGTGCCAAATTCATAAGTAACTGAATTGGTTAAAACACTACCAATGCTGCAGAAGTTAAGTAGGGGAGAAATGGTACCACGTTTTTTTGGTACGGGTCTTTAAGGGAGAGCCAAGGATTTTTGCTAGTTGAATCGTTCTTTATTTATTAATTTTTTTTACAAAGATTTACGGCCTGAAGGCGGATTTGAGAGCTGGGATTGTTTATCGCCTCCTGGAGGCACTGAATAGGATCCGGGTCTGTTTGTGGGTTATAACCCTGGCAAATGGTTAGGGCCGATATACGGACTATATTTTGATGATTGTTGAGTGCCTCTTCTGCACAATTAACTGGAGCACTGGAAGCTGCCCCCTTACATAATTCAATCGCAGCTGCCTTGATTTCCGAGCGGACACTGGCCAGGGCCTTCTCAGCGCAGAGGATAGGGCCTGATGCTGCGGCAGTTAAAGAGAAGGAGAGCACGAGGGAAAGAAGGATGATGGAGTTTTTCATAGAAGAAGGCTAACTGAAAACAGATCTACTGACAATGTTGCACACCGGGTAGCTGAAGAGGCCCTCCAACTACCCGGGTCGACTTATTTAGTACCGAACAATTTGCTATCGATTGAAAATCTACCGGGACCACTTACCAGGAAAAGAACTGAGATACAGAAATACAAGGCACCTAATTCATAAGAGCCGCCGCCTTTACTCACAAACGGATCTCCTAAAATGACTGCGTGGAAATAGACCGCCACAATCATGGTGAAAGTTAATCCTAAGCTGGCCAGTCTGGTGAGAAGACCAAGAATTAAACATATCCCACCGCCGAATTCAGAGAGTGCTGCCAGAAACTGAAAGATCCCCGGGATTGCTGAGTCGGGTCCCATCCAACTCATAGGGGCCTGAATTTTTCCCCATCCATGAAGAATAAAAGCGATACCAGTAATGATACGCAGTAAAAGAAAGGCATAGTCCGTGTCAGTCGCGTGATTTCTTACAGAGAAAAACTTTTTCATGATCCATCCTGGTTAATCTATTTCATTTAATAATCATAACCATATCTTTGGAATAATTCCAGTTCATCTCCTTTCCTTACTCCCGTACATTAGACTGTGAGTGTTAAAACAAAGGTCGCATATGGATACCGCCCTGTGGTTTATAGTCCTGGGTCTTCTCTTTTTGTTCATCAGCATCTCGCACTCCTGGGTGGAGCGTGTGCCCCTTACGACTTCTCTCATTTACCTCATCATTGGCGTGCTGCTGGGCCCTTACGGTATAGGGCTTTTAGACCTTCACATTGAGAAAAACACTAAACTTCTTGAGCATCTGACAGAGATTGCTGTGATCATTTCACTTTTCAATGCCGGCCTTAAACTCCGGCTGCCGTTGGCTCATAAATTCTGGCGCTTGCCCTTAGGGCTTGCCACCGTAAGTATGGTGGCCAGTGTTTCACTTATAGCCCTTTCTGCTCATCTTCTTTTTGACTTTGATTGGGGACTTGCCATTCTTTTAGGGGCAATACTTTCGCCTACAGATCCGGTACTGGCCTCTGATGTTCAGGTTAAAAGACCCGGAGACAACGATCAGTTACGTTTCACCTTAACCTGCGAAGCTGGTCTCAATGATGCCAGTGCCTTTCCTTTTGTCATGCTGGGATTGGCCCTCATGGGGGTGACTGAATCCCAGAATGTAATTCAGAACTGGGTTCTGGTAGATTTGATATGGGCCATTCTTGGCGGTGTCGGTACTGGGATGGGCGTCGGTTTTTTAATGGCGTGGTTTGATAAAAAAATAAAACCCAAAGTCTCACAGGTGACCATTCTCAATGATTTTCTGGCCCTTGCCCTCATAAGTCTTTCATACGGTATTGCGATCGCCATAAAGTCTTACGGATTTCTAGCAGTGTTTGTTGCGGGAGTCATGGTAAGGCAGCTGGAAATGAAAGTGCCTTTCTGGAAACTTAAAGGAAACTTTGGAAAAGTCAGCGATGGCGTCTTATTTTTTAACGAACAGTTTGAGAGGCTTTGGGAAGTCGGGATCGTTATTATCCTGGGAGCGATGCTTAGGTGGAATGACTTTTCTCAAGATGCTCTCATCCTGGGATTTCTTCTTGCCCTAATCATTCGACCGCTTTCAGTTTTTCTTATTGGAATTCTTAGGAGAGAAAAATTAAGCCAATTAGGTTATATTTCCTGGTTTGGGATCCGGGGAATAGGGTCTCTTTATTACCTCTCATATGCAATTGCTCAGGGGGTTCCGAGGGAGATGTCCGGTAAAATCTCAAGTTTAACATTGAGTTTAGTCGCAGCTTCAATTTTTATCCATGGACTTTCGGCAACACCACTTATGAATTATAAAAGCCGCTTAATCAAGTGATATCCGAACTGGGTTTTTACGATCCCTGAGACTTCATCGGGCCTTAGAGCGAGGAGTGCTTTTTCAAAAGAGGCCACCATCATCCCTTTTTTAAATTCACCGAGATCTCCTCCTGCAGCTGATGAGCTGCAGAGTGAGTAATCCCGCGCGAGCTCTTCAAAAGTTTTACCTTCAATCAGTTTTTTTTGAATGTCACGGGCCTCATATTCATGAGTCACGAGGATATGTTTAGCTTTAAGTATCATGTGCAAAACTTATAATAATTCAGGCACCCTGAAAAGGTGCCTGAATTTATTTTAGTGACGTTGCGGGCTGGCAGTAAATTTTTCGGGAAGAATCCGATGGGCCCAGCCCTGAATTCTGGATTTAAAGGATGTAGAATACACTTTCTCGGTCCCACTCATAACGGCTTCATAACCCTGTCGGGCCATTTCAGTCAGATCAGTTTCGATTTTTGCTTCAGAGATAGTTTGCAACTCAGGCATGAGAAGAGTCACCGTAACCCCGCGCTCTTTAGCTTCAGTTCTTATTGAGTCGGCAAAAGATGTGAGAAAAGCGTTTGAGGCCACATTCACGGCCCTGTAGGGTGAAGTCAAACCTGAATCAATGGATGAGGTGAAAAGTATTTTACCCTGGCCCTGATCAAACATCTTACCCAGAAGATTTTTTGTTAAATGCATGGCCGAAATAATATTGAGATTTATAAGATTTATTTCTTCCCGAAGATTTGTTTTGAGAAATTCTCCCCCGCTTGTTTCACCACTTGTGATAGCAAGCACATCTACCGGACGCTTATAAGCACGAATCGCATCCGTGAGAATTTCTACACCGTTGAATGTAGCAAGATTTACTTCCATACATTCAATATCAACTCCATACTCTGAGAGCTCATCTATCACGTCAAGGATGGCCTCGTCGTATGAGGCCAGGAGTAAATCATGTCCATTTTGGGCAAATTGTTTAGCTAGTTCAAAGCCGATGCCGCTTGAGGCACCTGTCACTACTGCGAATGGTCGTTTCATTTGAATAAACTCCTTTTTGGGGCAAATAGGCTCAAAAAACATGCATACACATATTGAGGTGCAGGAAGTGTGCCGAAAAAGCTGAATATTTAAATCAGGAAAATAAGGGGAGATTTAGCTGCACTGAGAGCAGATGCCGGTAAACTCGAGGTGGTGTTCCATTTTCTGATAACCAAGTTTAGAAATCATTTTTTCAAAGATTGCGATATCACATTTTTCAATAAGCTTAATATCCCCACAGTCTCTGCATCTCACGTGATGGTGGTGGTGGTGATCATGCCCAGGCCCTGAACTGGTAACCTCGTAGCGAAAAAATTCTTCGCCCAGATTAAGCTCTTTTACCAAGCCCTTTTCTTTAAACTGATTGATAGTGCGAAATACAGTGGAGATATCACAACTCTCACTTCCCAGATGCTGATGAATTTCCGAAGCAGAGAGAGGCGTTTTAGATTTTGAAAGTTCAACCAAAATTTCAACTTTGGTTTTTGTCCGGTTAAGTCCATTTAGAGAAAGCAGATTTTTTGCTTTCTCAGGATTGATGTGGTTATCGCAGCAAGCCTTCATAAACTTGAGTACTCAAAAGGAATGTTAAAAGTAATCTCATCCAGCCCCAGTTCATTCGGAATCGCTGGAAATTGATCCACATCCCGAATGGCAGACATGGTGGCCTCATCTAAAATCTCAAAAGCTGAACCTTTTACGATTTCGGCCTGTAGAAGTTTTCCGGCCTTGTTTAATTTTATTTTTGCTACAACAACACCCTCTTGATTTAGAGAACGTGCTTTGCGTGGGTAATGCTTTTTACTATTAACGAGCTCCCGAACCATTCCTCTATACCTTATACTGGGATCGTTGAATCCTGCACCTGATCCCGAGGTCGTTCCTGTTCCTGTTCCTGAACCAGACCCTGTCCCTAGACCATGAGTGCTGGAGCTCTCAGTGGAGAAGTCCGCAACTTCCGAAGAAGTAGTGGAAGTTTTAGAGGGAGTTGATTCAATTTTTTTTCTAAATGATTTTGGTGAGTCAGTAACGACTTTCTGTTTTTGCATTTGCTGGATCATGGGCGATGAACCGCCACGACTATTTCCTGAACCAAAACTCACTTCAATCGCACCGGCCCTCTTTTGAAAGTTACCTGGAGCCGAATTATCGATGCTTAAAAGAAAGAAGGCCATATGAAGGCCCACGCTCAATAAGATGAATGAAGAAAAAGTGCGACTGATTTGCATAAGCATTTTTACCGCAAAAAATGTGGGCCGTGTAGGAAGTTATAAATTCTTCATGTTTCGAGGCGTTATGTGTTGGTTTGGAGCTTGCAAACCAACTCTAAGGTCTAAATATCACTCTAAGGATGGTTTATGAAAAAAGTAGTGGAATTGAATCAAGATGGCGGAAAATTGGAAATTTTTGAGGACCTGAGTAAGAATATCTTCATTGCTCGGCCCCATGGGATGATTAATCCGGCCCTTGTTGAAGAAGATCTTAACCGGGCAGAGGCTTTTTCAAAAAAAATAGGGGAGCCCTGGTTCTATGTCACCAATACCGAGGACGTCCGACTGGTGAATCCATTCAATCTTCTTTATTTAAAAGAAGTCAAAAAGCTTCAAAAGCTACAGGAAATTGTTATTTATGCCCCAGGCTTCATCAACCGAACTCTTTTGCGACTGGCCTTTTTTATCATCCGTCCGGACAGAATCTATAAGCACAAGAGTGATTTTGAAAAATTCCTTGGCACCGTGCATAGCGCAAGAGCTTGATCTTACTGGATTAGTCTAGCGTTTGTGGGTATCATGAGCAGGCACACATTCTTTTATAAGTTCATCATTTAACAGGAGTTGTTATGGACGTTGCTCTATTTACCCAAGAAGGTCTTACGATGATCCTTCGCTGGATTCACTTCTTTTCAGGCGTTGTTTGGATTGGTCACCTTTATTATTTTAACTTTGTTCAAGGTGCATTTTTTGCAGAAATCGATGCTCCTACAAAAAATCAGGCTTTCTCTAAGTTAGTCCCTAAGGCCCTTTGGTGGTTCCGTTATGGTGCTCTTGGAACATTTCTTTCAGGTGTTGGGATGCTTGCTGTTGAAGCCCCTGCCTACGGATCAGATTTCATGAACACTTCTTATGGGATCTACATTTCTATTGGTGCTCTTCTTGGAACACTCATGTTCTTAAACGTATGGCTCATCATCTGGCCTAAGCAACAAATCTTGATTGCTAACGCAAACACCGTTATTGCTGGTGGTGCCGCAAACCCAGAAGCGGCTAAAGCTGCTCCAGCAGCACTTCTTGCTTCGCGTACGAACGTGTTGTTCTCGATTCCACTTTTGTTTTTCATGGGAGCTTGCCGCCACCTATCTTTAAACATTCCTGAAGGTTTTTCTCCAGCAGCAGTTATGGGTGTAACGACAGTTTTAATCCTTGCTTTGGAATTAAATGCAATCAAAGGAAAAATTGGTCCAATGGCCACTCCTCGTGGAGTGATTCACTGTGGTCTTGGTCTTCTAGTGGTTCTTTATGGATTGGTTGAGGTTATTGTTTAATGAACGCGATAATTTGGCTGGGCACTTTAGTTGTCCTTTTCCTGACGTTTATCTTTATCACTCCGGTTAAGCCGCCTGCGGCGATCACTCTTCCGGAGCCTATGATCATTGATAAAAGAGTAAAACAACCTGCGGTCACTGAATCGACGGAAACTGCTGTGGCCCAGGCCCCAGCGGCTCCGGTTGAGTATCCAATGAATCCGGTTGATATCGAAAAAGGTAAAGAGATTTACCTCGCTACTTGTATCAAGTGTCACAATAAAGATCCAAATATCAAAGGGGCCATTGGTCCTGAGTTAACGGATGCTCCACTTGAGATCATGCAGGCCAAAGTTGCAACTGGAAGATACCCGGATGTTTTACCTGAAGGATTTGTTCCTAAGAGAAAAACCAAGCAAATGATCAAACAACCTCAGGTCATTCCTGATGTTCCATCGGTTCATGCTTATGTTCAATCTTTGAAGAAAAAGTAGTTATGAAACTTCTAATAATGGGAGCCTTTTTAGGCTCCCTTATTTTTTCTGCCCATGCAACAGATCAGGCAATGCTCGATAAGGGTAAACGTTTGTATCTGGCAAATTGCATTCAGTGCCACAATAAAGATCCTAATCTCAAGGGCTCCCTAGGCCCCGAAATGATCGATGCTCCACTCAGTGTTATGACTTCGAAAGTGATGACGGGTCTCTATCCAGCTCCTCTTCCGGCAGGATTTGTCCCAAAAAGAAAAACAAAAGCGATGAGAAAGATTCCTAAGCTGCAAAATGATATACCGGCCATCTACGCCTGGGTTCAGTCAGTTAAAAAGAAGAAGTAATTTTCAATTCATCCCGAAGAATCATCCACAATTCATAGTACTTCCACTCGGGGGCCTCACAGCCCTCTGAGTGATGATCCGGTTTAAGAATAAGATTTCCCGTTAATTTTAGAATCCGCATGACTTCAGGATTTTGTTTAAGCTTCTCACGTATGGCCGATTTAATGAGCTCGTAATGAAGCCCTGGAGTGGTAGAGCAGTAAATCATTTGAACGCCCTCAAAGCTCACCCAGTTAATCCCCAGAAGCTGCATAAGCTTAGAGCCTTCAGTGCCAGCATCCTTGGCCACAAAGGCCGTCATCTGAGAGACTTGCTCCCGGGTGAACGGATAGCTAACCGAGAGACGAATGTCGTTGGAAGTCTCGGGGTACTTCATCATCTGCCAGAAGCCCTCCACACTTGCATACTTCACACCTCTGAATTCAAAAGGAGTCGCTGCAAAGTTGGAAAGAATCCCTAGTTCATTTCTTTTTGAGAGAATCACTTCACCGGGGCCAGCTTCTTGGGGGAGAATTTCCCAGGCCGGAGCACCGTCACGTGGGACAGGTGTAAACCACTCCGCCGGATAGTTCTGCGCCATTGATTGTGTGCTTAAGAATAAAAAAAGAAGAAGGAAGTGGTTCATTCTTATTTCTTACCTTGAATAGGTGTTTTGGTAAACAGGGGAGCTAACCCCATGGACTATTAACTTTCTGTGTAATAGATTTAATTTCTATGAATCACAAACCAGACCCACTTCACGGTGCAACGTTAGAAAAAATTCTTCAGGCCTTAGTGGCCCATTTTGGCTGGGAGGAGCTTGGGACAATTATTTCGATAAGATGTTTTACTCACGATCCAAGTATAAAATCGAGCCTGACTTTTTTGCGAAAAACTCCGTGGGCCCGCAAAAAAGTTGAGGATCTTTACGTCTCGATTCAGTAACCCAAAATATCCACATAAGTCGTGCCCTTAGCAAGCGACGATGATGATTTTGCTCTCTGTCCCTTAATCAGGATTCTTTTTTCAGCAAAAAGATTTTTAAGTAGTGTTCTGCTCATCGCTTTAAGAGTGTCATTTTCATTTTGATCTCTTAGAGCATTCAGTAAAACGTTATCAATTCTTGGCTCTGCGTGATCAAGATTTATAGCAATTCTAAAAGAGTTCGCTGGTTGAGCTGGTGTTGTTTCTGTCGTCATATGTATTCCTGGTTGTGGACCTTTTATTACAATTCAAACCAAATGCCCATCGGGAAGGTAGAAAATTCAGACTGTTATGGTTCTTTCCCTATTTCGAAGTGTTACAGGCCTCGTTAATGTCCCTATATTCCCCTAGGCGTGTGCACTATTCAGGATGTTATGGCCGGCACGGATCCTGCTAATTTAGAGGGAAACCAAGGAGTCTTTTATGCGGACAAAAAAGTCAGGTAAAGAGCAGTTTTTTTCCGGTCTAGTTGAGTTTGCCTGGGCCGAGCTCAAAACCATGAATATGGCCAAATTAAAGGGGCTGTATAAAATTGCGGTGGGCTATATTTCGATGAAATATTTTGGTCCGAGGAGAATTGAGAAGAGAAAAGTTTCTAGAGACATAGAAACTACTTATCGGGTTAATCACTAACAAGTTATAATTCCCTAAAATGTTTTTAAGGGAATTTTCAACATGTCTGAGTTTATCAACATCATTTTACATCTTGATCAGCATCTTCTTCATTGGATCGCCCTGTTTGGTCCATGGTTCTATGTCCTGATGTTTCTTATTATCTTTTGTGAGACAGGACTTGTGGTGACTCCTTTTCTTCCTGGAGACTCCCTTTTATTTGCACTTGGAGCCTTGGCAGCTCTGGATAACGGGCTGGATGTCTGGTTTCTTCTTATCTCTCTGACTATCGCGGGAATTCTAGGAGATACGGTTAATTATCATATTGGTAAATATCTGGGGCCCAAGGTCTTTGACCGGGATAGCCGATTTTTTAAACGTAAATACCTCGCACAGACGCAAGCCTTCTATGAAAGATGGGGAACCTTCACAGTAGTGGCCGCTCGGTTTGCGCCAATTGCCCGCACCTTCGCACCCTTCGTGGCGGGCATTGGATCGATGAATTATAAGCGCTTTATAGCTTTTAACGTCCTCGGTGCTATCGCCTGGGTCTTCACTTTTATCCTGGCCGGATACTTTTTTGGTAACCTTCCGGTGGTGAAAAGAAACTTTCATATAGTTATCTTTGGAGTGATTTTTGTCTCCATTCTCCCTATGCTCATCCCATGGATCAAGAGTCGTCTTTCTCCAGGGCCCGACGCCAATACCTTAAAATAACACGTTTTCCCTCTCAGGGTGGGTGTCTAATCTTTTGACACCCAATCCAGTTTTACAAGCATAGCCACTTTCTCATCCCTTTCATTCAAAAATCTGGTTCAATGAGCTTGTTCACTACATTTTGAAAGGGTTTTATGAAGTTGATTTTGTTGCTGGTATTAATCTTATCACAAAGTGCATTCGCCGAAGCACCCTGCGATATTCGTCTGGGGACATCTGTAGGTGTCAGAGTGGTGGAGTTTGCTTCAGAGAATGTTATTCATTCAAAAATTTCATTAAGAGAAATGTCTGTTGCAAATCTAAGAGAAGAAATGACAAACCTTCAGGACATGGGTGTTTGTGAGGAAAAAGTTCAACGTAAGCGTTGTATCCTGAAGCTTGAAAAAAAATCTCAGAACCAATTAACAATGATTCGTGGAGCTGACCGCTGGCTCAGTTGGAGTCTGCGCGGTAAAGCCTCGGCCCAAAAATTTGTAAAAATTCTTCAACAAGCAGGATTTTGTCTATGATCATGTCCCGGGGACTGGCACTCATTCTAACTTTTGCAAGCTTCACGGCCGCTGCTGGGTATGAGTGCACATTAAAGCTCTCTCGGACGGACGCAGTTCTAAGAGTTATTGCCGAGAAAAAACTTAGAGTCGAAGATGGGGAGCGCAGTTCAGGAAATCTGGGCACTCTTCACGTGGAATCAGTGAATGGAAAAAAACAAGTTTCTCTGGATATCAATGCGCTTTTAAATGGCGAGAAGAATAAAGAGAATGCGACTTTTGTTATTTTGAGACGGACAAAAAAAGTTAATTCGATTTTAAAGGCCAAGACCGTGAGCGAAGTGATGAACTTAAAAGGTAACGACAGCCTATCTGGTTGGTTTGAACATTATCTGATTGATGCTGATTGTGAAGTGAAAGAATAAAAAAAGAGACCAACCCGCATAAGCGGACTGGCCTCTTCGAATGTTTTAGTCGTTTAAGAGTGTAGGTAAGAGAGAAAGAATTCCTGTAAATGCCGGAGCTTTAGGTTTGTTCCAAAGAAAATCTGGTCTGTCTTTAGATTCCCAAGCTCCTCCAACAATCAATCCCGCAGAGTTAATTTCAAGACGGTATTGGTATTTTTTTACACCGATCATTTGCTCTTTCGTTCCATGAACAACATCCCATGTAAGGTTGTCCGATTCATCAACGTACAAAAAGTCTGTCGCAACAACCATTTCTTTTACAGCACTCGTCGCTGCACCCGGTGATGGAGCGAGATTGTCAGCAAGAATGACAGTTTTGTAACCATACACAGGTTGGTTCCATACTTCTTTATAGCGGTCAACATCAACCATGAAGCCTTGGTTACGAAGTCCTATCATATTCGTCATAATGATATGGAAGGCGCCTGCATTAAGATCTTCATCGCACGTTCTCGTTCCACCTAACCAGCTACCAAAAGAGCAGCGTCGACCAACTTGATTTATGCCGTCTTCATGCTCATATTGTTTAGCGTAGAAGTAACTTAATAGGCCTGCGATGTCTGCCGTTCCAAATGGAACCTGAATGCCGTCCGGGTTAGTTACAATTTTTGGAGTCGGCTCGTTGTGATGAGTAGAGGCAGGGGCCCAACCATGACAAATACCGGCCCAATCAGGAGCGCGCTTACTCACAGATTTATAAACTAACTTTTTCATCGGGTAGTTGTACTGGCCCGAGTAGATGTCATATTTTTCAGAAGGTGAGAGAAGTGCAAGTTCTTCTAGACTCATCATAGCCACTTGT
>DLGL01000058.1:46917-72287 GCA_002482685.1 Bacteriovoracaceae bacterium UBA7695
CTCTTTAGTAGGGGACTCATAATCAAAGCCCACTTTAACCGGAGAGTTCCAGCGAACGTTAATTCCGCCTTCCATCGACGGCCAATAAGAACTCGACCAACCTTTCGTTCCGTTATCTAAATGAGCTTCTAGTGGTAGAGCATTGATGGCATGCGTGTAACCCGCTGCCATGATCTCAGGTGAAGAGAACCCTTTCCAAGCACCTCTAATGCCAGTTGTTGTTGCATGAGCTACAGAGACAAAAAGCACTGCGATAAGCATTGATCTGATGAGCATAAAAACTCCCCCTTATTAAGTGGGGGAGTTGTAAGTTCGACTGAGCGCGTTTTGAAAGGAAATTATGCACCGTTTTATAATTTAATTATAACACGCTGTATTTAGGAGCTCACTCTTAAGGGTCAAGCTCAAATATTATTGAACTATTAAAATTCTGATTCAGAGATTGGAGCGTAAAAGAAAGAGTGCCATGCCTAGCGGTTGTAGTAATCCCACTGGCCACAACATGCTGACAACTTGGGATCGATGATGCAGAAACTTGATCTGCAATAAGAGACATACAGACATTCGCATTCTGGCCTGTTGAGAGGTTGTACTCCGCAAGCCAAGGCATTGATCCAGAGTTGAAGTTTGAGTCGATATTCTGGTGTGACCTTTGTGAAGTAAAAATATTACCTCCAACCATATCGAGAGTTGTTTGTGATCCCCAGCGGTTGACTGACTGCTTAGAGAGCTCGAGGCGCCTGAAGTTTAACTCATTTGCATTTGTTTTTTTAAGCTTAGCGATTCTATAATCGGCATAAGTGCCTTCTTCAAATGATTCATAAAGCTCATATCTCGAAGAGAGAATTGAATTTGTATTCCATAGCATGAGTCTTCTTTTTTCCTCACTGCCTTCAATTTCAAAGTCTTCATAGCTTCCCAGTTTTGAAGTACAGGAAAATTTTAAAAGTTTCTTTTCAGTCTCTAACGCATTTGTAAATGAAACAGAAACATATAAATCGTAAGCAATAGGGCTTGAATCCGCTACGAAAGATTCCTGGAGTACATTTGAGGTGCTGACTGAATAATTATAAAGTCTTGATTGTTGCTCTATTGAATCGGTAAGAAGGAACATTCCTGATTTTGTACCATTGATTGTAATTTCATTTTTTATATCCAGACAGTTTTTATCTCGGAAGAGATTCCCCATGATTCCACCAATACTGTCCGGGGTAAAGTTTTCTGCTGCATCTTCCATGTGACCCAATGTCCGACCGGATTTCATGTCATCGTGAGAAGCCAGAGATTGGAAATAATAAAAAGCTTGCGGAGGAGCATCTTTTCTACCAATTGCACTGTAGGCCATATCGAAAGCCATGCGGAGATTTTGAGCAGAGTCGGATTGGAGATTGAGAGTTTGTGGAATCCCGGCGATGGTTCCACTTAATTGAGCTTCACATCTTCCGAGTGTTGAATCATTTATAGTCATGAAGCTTGCGCCAAATATTTTTTGTACTTTAAAACCACCTCCGTCAAGATAATACAAATAGTTTCCGCTTATGATCATGGAGTCTACGCCTATTGTAGACACTCCAGTAGGTGTAGCAGCTAAGTTTGAAAGAGGTAGTATGTTCATATTCCCGCCTGAAACGGGTCCCAAAACTAAAACATCATTGTTAATAGCAAAACTATCAAGGAGAGTTCCTTCAGTGTAGATACTTGTATGCCCTGAACCTGATAAGTTTAGCTGGTAAATATTGCTCATAGGTGTTGAGGTGTTGGTAAGCGCATAGACTGCACCATTTGAATAAACTAGTTTAATGATCTCGTCACCGGGGACTGTAAACTGTGTGGGTGTAGATGTATAATCACCAAAAGGAAAAACCTGAATTACATCCGGAAATTTAGTCGCCACAATAAGATCATTATCCGTTATTATGATTTTATTGATACCCACTAGATTGGTTTCAACTTGGCTAGAAGTGTAAGTTGAAGGACTATAATATATATAATTTCCATCATCTGAGACTAACGGTATATGATAAAGCCTTGTGTGGGGTCCACCGTCTTCTGCAATGATTACAAGATCTCCATTATTTCTAGCAGCCATAGATTTATAGTCGAGAATTCCTGCATCGTTGATTATTGATTGTCCAAGGAAGCTGCCACTTACATTATAGACATTTATTCCAATAGTATTTGCGTCTATGTTTCTAACTATGTAAGTACGATTATTTTTTTCATAAAGATTAATGACATTTGTATATTCATCTGCTTTTCGACATAAAAGTTCATGACGAGTAAATCTAGCTTTGAGGTTTCCGTTTCTTACTTCACAAGCTTTCAAATTAAATAACGGGCTGCTGCTTAAGAAGTTTGTGATATCTGTTTCGCAGATCCCGGGAGTAGTAGTAGAGGTAGGTAGAAATCCACTTTTTACAACTTTAAGATCTGTTGTTGAGTCACCATGCCAGGGAACATCGACTTCAACTGTATTTACACTAAAAGTAGGTAGTATTGGAGATTTAAAGCACTCTGCTTTATTTGAATCGTTGGTCCCACATAGAATTCTCGGCATAAGTCCAATCAAAGGTGATGTCCCTCTTTTCGTTCTTGAGGAAGGTAAAACTAAACGCCTCCCCGTAGTATTCCTAGTAATTAAGCTATGGTCAAATAGATCACGATTACCTTCAGATAATCCATCTCTAAATTCAAATTTTGAAGCCCTTTGCGGTGTAGCAGTATCATTACAATCCGCCAGAGAGTTAAATGTCATAAACTCCAAAGGAATTTTTCCACTTGGAAGATTCAAGTAATCCGATGTTCCTGTGGGGATACAGGCCGAGCTAAATCCCCTTGAATATTTACTTCCATCAAAGTTCAAAGAAGCCACTTTAAAATATGGATGAGTTGTTCTTAGACCGCCAGGAAGAGTGGTGCAAAAAGAGTCGTCTACTACAGCTGAAGTCAGTGGCAGGAATGTGTCAGTAACATCATTGTATTTATAAAAAGCACCGCATGAGTGTGTATATATTTGATTGAAATCAATTTCCGGAATAGATCCGTTGCTGCAGTTTGCTTCTGAGATCGGAATTGAAACGTTTGTATCGGAGCTAGTAAGGTTTACTGTTGTACCGCCACAATAAGAAGTTCCTCTAAATTTCGCTGCGGAAGCATCTTCCCAACCCACAATATATACTTTCCAAGTCCCATTTGCCAAAGCGGTGCTGACTTCACTACTACTGGAGCTAGAAATGCTAAACTTAGCGCCACCTGGGCCTTCTCCGTATGCAATTAATCCACCAGTGTATCCAGCTGCACTTAAAGCGAAAGCTCCAGTAACTTTGAGATTTAAATTACTCTGCTTTGCTCCACATCCAAAAAGAGATGCTGCCAACAACAGATAACTAAATAGCAAAAAAACTTTCACAGAAACTCCTTAATCGCTTTTCTTTATTTTAATAGTTATAAAGAAGCACTTAACTTTACTTAGGTCATTTCGGTTTTTTTGGCGGGAAAATGACACCTAAATGACCGATCTTACTACTCATCTTTTTTCATCTTCATCTAAATCCTCTAACCATGATTCCTGAGTAATTTGTTTAGCTTTAAAAAAAATGCCAAGTTGCTGTGGCAAGGACGCTCCTTTAAAGCAGAAATATCAGGAATCTAGAGAGAAATCCTGAATGACTGGATCCTGCTTCATGATGTCTCTGGGATCTCTCTAACTATGGAAAATCTTGCTCTATAACACGAGGCTTTGAGGCTCTTTGGAGAAGGGTATAATCATTAAGAGAGTTTAAACCCCAAAAGGTCATTGTTATGAAGAGCCTATTTTTTATCCTGATTTTCATTTCCACGACCGTCGCTTTTGCTGAAGGCAAAAAAGTTGCTGTAGTAAAGATGCTCAGAGGGGAAGTGGAAGTGCTTACTCTTGGTAAAACTACCAAGCTCAAGGTCGAAGATTGGGTCGAAGATGGGGCGACCGTTAAAACTCTCGAGAAGAGTATGGTTAAACTTATCTTCTTAGATAAATCTCAAATGAATATTGGTCCAAACTCTGAGATGAAAATTGAGAAGTTCTCAGGCACAGATGCTGGAGTCATTGATTTAGTGAAAGGACAAATCCGCTCTCAAGTTTCCAAAGATTACCTGCAAATTAAAGACAAAGATAAGTCTAAATTATTTATTAAAACTCCAAATGCCGTTATGGGTGTTCGTGGAACAGACTTTCTTATTACAACTAACGGCCCAAGTACTGTGACCTTGCTTTTCGAAGGATCAATTGTTTTGAATAAATTGTCCCCTGGTAGCAGTAATAATACGAATCGATTAGAAGATATGGTTAATAGAGGAGTGCGACTTCATCCAGGAGACTTCTCAAAAGTTAACGATCAGATGCCACAACCAACTATTCCGGCCCGTATGAATCAGCAGCAATTAGAAAAATTAGAAAAAAATGATACGTTTGATAGCCGCAGCCCAAGTAGTGCATCTAACACTGAAGCCAAAACAGTTGTTCCAGAGGGACTCTCAGGAGCAGCTGTAAGTAACGATGCGACTGCATTGAAGACGGAGGTCGCCCAGGTTGTAGGTGCTGCTTCTCCTGCGCCTGAAGCCACGGCAGCTGCTTTTGCAGATGCTAATGGATACATCAAAGGTGATCAGGTCAAACCGGCCAACGGCTCATTTGTTCACATCGAGTCCGGCGTGATCATTCCACCTGGAGACGACAGTATTTTAGATGCCAATACCAATACCTATATTCCGGGACCAAATTCTGGAAAAGTTGCAGCTGATGGCTCTTACATTCCACCTGCAAACGTTGAGATCACTTCTGAAGGAAAAATTTTAGTTGTGACCACGACGTCATCCGGTCAAAAACAAGTGGTAGAAAAACCGGCACCATCGGTAGTAAAAGCTGAAGCTCCACGCTCTGTGGCCAGCACTTCTGGTCCTGCAGGCGCAGCTTCTCCTTCTGTTGTTCAAAAACCAAGAGCGAGCGATCCGTTTAATCCCGGAGGTCTTGCTCCAGTGGCCAGACCAGCACCGTCTGGTGGTGTTCCTGATGTCAATCAGGCGGTTCAGCAGAACAATTTTGGGCCTGTAATGAGAACGTTTAGGCCTCGTCAGGATTAGAGACTTTAAAAAATTTTAGTTAAATATAGTTCTTAAGGATGAGAATGAAACTGGTGTTGGGGATACTCATGTTCGCCATAAGCGCCCTTGCTTATGGACAGGAGAACAGTGCGGAAATTGATGAAGCCGCTAAAAATAACGTTCTAAAAGAAGCAAGCCGACTGTTTTCCGAAGGGAAATATCAGACGACGGCCGAAGAACTTAAAATCGTTGAGGCCAAACTCCTCGAGGAAAAAAAACTCACCAAATCTCTGAACGGTCTCATTTCCTACTGGAAAGGCATTTGTTACAACAAAAGTCAGGAGTTTCCTCTGGCGATTGCTCAATTTGATAAGGCCTTGGGCCTTGATTATTCACCTATTGATATAAACTACGAGTATGGTCAGGCCCTGTTTGCCTCTGAGAAACTCAGTGAGGCCCGGCTGCAATTCAGGGAGTCGCTGAAAAAGAAATTTAAAAGAGGAGTCTCTCTTTATTATATCGCCTACATCTCTAAAGAGCTGGGTGATAAGAAAAAAGCGGTTACTTTTTATAAGGCGATCAATAAGCTTGATGCCGCAGAGTCGATGGACGTAAAGCAGGCAGCTGAGATGCAGGTAGGGGATATTTATCTCGAGCAAGTTGAGAAACATCCTGATGCCTTTAAGGCTGTTGAGGCCTACGTTATCCCACAGTACAATATTGCTCTTAGTGTAAATCCCGAATCTCCTCTTGCCGCTGATATTGAAGAAAAAATTAAAAAGCTTCAGCAGAAGTATGACTTAATTCTTTTTAAATTAAGAAACGGTCGTCCAACTCTTATCCCTCCTTATTTTTTGCGGCTCTCACTTGAGTATGGAGTTGATAGTAACGTTACTTTTGCACCTACTGAGCAGAATATCTCTCAATCAAAAACAGCATCTTCATTTCTTAGAACCGATGCCATGGGCCGCTACACATTTTATTTTAGAGATTTTATAAGTATCGCTCCTGAGTTTAGAGCAAATTACACCCGATATAATAATCGCGAGCCAGAAATTTATCGAAACGATAACTACCTTCTGGCCCCTGCTCTGAGAACATCTTACGAGCATACACTTTTTAAAAATCCAGCGGCGACTCTTCTTGATTATGATTACAATGAGGCCAAACGGGATGTGTATTCAGAAGATGAGCTGGATTTTGCCTTCAGGTCTCACTCGTTAATGCTTGGGGAGAGATTTAACTATTTTACTCGCGGTGAAACGATTCTCAGGCTTCGCCAAAGGATCTTTCAAAGTTATGTTAGCGATTCAGATTCAACAACTAATAGTCTCGTCTTAGAGCAAGTCCTGAACTACGACGTTAACACATTTGTTATCTACGCCAGTTATGACCGGGCAAGAGTTAAAGATGATAGTTTTGATTCAAATTCGATGACTCTTAGAGGGGACATTATCATGGCGCCTTACAAAACCTGGTTCACTCCAAGTTTTGGTTTGGGATTAACCCGAACCGATCCCATCAATAATCCGGCCCGTGGTAAGGAACTCCTGATTAATCCAAGTGGCCGCCTTACACGGATAATAAAAAAGAACCTTCGAGGGAATTTGAAGTTTGATTATCAGAAGAATGATTCTGATGATAAAAAGAATTTTGCTTTTAAAAAGTATATTTATGGTTTTGAGTTGGAGTACGTTTTCTAACTCAGTGGCAATTCAATAACAAATTTCGTCCCGGAATCTTCTTCGCTTTCGGCCCAGATTTTACCGCCATGTTTGGCGATAATGTGCTTAACAATAGAGAGCCCTAGTCCCGTTCCCCGGGACGTTTCCCTGGAAGAGTCGACACGGTAAAAGCGCTCAAAGATCCTCTGAATGTGCTCTTTAGGAATTCCTGGCCCATTATCGGCCACGGCTATAAAGCCGCGGTTGCCCTGAGAATAAGTTGAAATGACCACTTCGATATCATGACCTGAGTACTTGCAGGCATTATCAACGAGATTTGAGAGCACCTGTTCAATGAGTCTCTGATCCCCTTTGATTGTTTTTAGCTGGATGTCTTCAGCGATCTGAATCTTTTTATCCGGATAATTTGTTTTGATGTTTTGAGAAATAGACTGAATGATCTCTTCAATATCAAGATCTTCAAACTTCATGATGTTTTTAGATTCAATCACAGAAAGATTTAATAAATCATTAAAGAGGGAAATCATCCTTTCAGTGTTTGTAAGGATCTTTTCGAGAAAGGTATGCAACTCAGGATCAACCTTCGTTTTCTGAGCTCCTAGAAGTTGCGAGTAGCCCTTAATGGAGGTCAGGGGAGTTCGGATTTCGTGGGACACATTCGCCACAAAATCCACTCGCATTTGTTCTGTAAGTTTGAACTCTGTCACATCGTAGAACACTCCCAAAGCCCCTGTTATGTCACCCACAGAATTTTTGAGCGGAGTTATGGTGAGATCGAAAAACTTCTCCGGATTAAGTGACGAGCAAAAGGTTAAGCCTTTTAGCTCAGCTATCTGACCATATTTAAGCACCGACCTGAATGCGGCAAGGACCGTCTCATCTGAAAAACTATGCCAGAGCTTAGGCATAATTTCTTTATAACCTTTCTCTTTCATGAAATTCATTTTGAAGTTCGAGTTATAAAATAAAACCGTCTCATAGGTATCAATCGCAATAATGTCGTCACGAATAGATTTAAGGATCGTCGCAATTTTTTCGTTCTCGTTACGAACGTTAATAATCTGAGTCTTTAGCTGATGATCAGCTTCGTTTAATGCTTCATGAATCCTGGACCATTCATCTTTTTTATAAAGGAGCTGAAGATTTTTCCCAAAAGGAATATCGATTTGAAACTGCTCCACTTTACTGAGGATTCCACCTATGGGAAGAGTGGCCTGATAGAAAAGGAAAAGAAAGAGCAGGTAGCTGATCGCTGCAAAAGGAACAATCCTCAGGAAAATGACCCGGTCAAAACGGTTCATATCATTTTTAAGCGAAGTGATAGGGACTACCTTTCTTAAAACCAATTCATCAGAAATCTTGAGACTCGCAAAAAGGGACTGCGTATTAAAGTAGACGCTTTTTTTAACCTGGGAATAAAAAGTGGCAGTCAAAGCTTCTTGGACTTCTTTGATATCGTCGACCTTCTTACCTTTAAGCTCAGGATTGGTGTCACAGAGAATGGTGCCTGATTTATCAATGATAGAGTAGTGAGTTCCTTCTGGATGAACGGTTTCGCACCAATCTTTCCAGCCGAGATTCCCTTTCACTAAAGTTGCCTGGGTGGTGCGCAGATTTTCTTCAACCTGAACGGTCATCTGAGAAATCAGTCCATCTTTATAAGAAGAGCGATAGAAAAAAAGAATGAGGAAAAGTGTAGGGATAAATACGAGAAAAGATAGCTTGGCTATACGGTAGAAAAAGAACCAAGGATATTTATTTTCAAATGGCATCTTTGAATCTATAGCCGATACCTCGGATAGTTTCAATCATATTGGCAGCTTCTCCTAACTTTTTACGAAGGCCAGCAATATGTGTGTCTATCGTTCTTCCTGTGACAAAGATATTATCACCCTGAATATTATTGATAAACTGCTCACGGGTGTAAACGTGTCCGGGTTTTTGGGCCAGGAGAAGCAAAATTTTAAATTCAGTCGAAGTCAGAGTGATTTCACTATCCTGAATGAAAACGCGGCACTTGGTGGTCTCTATTTTTAGGAGACCAAAATCCAAAAGATCACTGTCGGCGGTTTTGGCGACGGAATTTCCACGCAACTGAACTCTGACTCTTGCCTGAAGGACGTTCAGATCAAAAGGTTTGGTAATATAGTCGTCAGCGCCGGCATCAAGGCCTGCAACGATGTTGTCTGCCTGGGTAAGTGCCGTGATCATGATCACGGGGAGATCTTTATACATCTTGTGATTTTTGAGTTTTTTAGTGAAGTCTAGTCCATTCATGGATCCGGGCAGCATCCAATCGATGATGAAGAGATCGATTTTCTCTCCACGTTCAATTATTGAGACAGCCTTATCTGCGCTTTCAACGGCCAGGACGGTGTGGCCTTCTGACTTTAATTGAAAAGAGATAAGGTCTCTGATGTCTTGTTCGTCTTCGATAACAAGAATTTGGGCGTTCTTCATAGGTTCTTTATATCAGATACGCCCAAATCCGAAAGGTTAAGATTTGGTTAAGGGCCTCAGAGATTGCAGTTTTTGTTCACAAAATCCCAATTCACAAGATGCCAGAATGACTCAATAAATTTTGGCCGCTCATTTCTGTAGTCAATGTAGTAGGCGTGCTCCCAAACATCCAGAGTCAAGAGTGCCTTGGCCCCCAGCTTTTTTGGAGTCTCGGCATTTGAAGTGTTGAGGATATCGATTTTATTATCTTTATCCAGAACCAGCCATGTCCATCCAGAACCAAAGTTAGTCGCTGCTGCCTCTGAAAAAGCACTTTTAAACTCTTCCCATGAGCCCCATTTCTTGGTGATCATTTCGGCCACTTTTCCATCGGGAACTCCCGTAGAATTTGGACTTAAGCAGTTCCAGAAAAAGGTATGATTCCAGTTTTGAGCAGCATTATTAAAAATCGAACCATTTGCACTTAAAATGACTTCTTCCAGAGTCATAAATTCAAACTTTGTTCCCTTAATTTCTTTGTTGAGTTTTGTGACATAAGACTTGTGGTGTTTGTCATGGTGAAACTCCAACGTCTCGGCCGACATGTGAGGCTCCAGAGCGTTTTTTGCGTAAGGCAGTTCGGGTAGTTTATGTTCCATAGATTATCCCTCCATTTGCTACCAAGGGTAAGTTTCCCATGTGTTCACGTCAACTTAACTCAACGTAAAGGTCCATTTGCCTTGTGTCATTTCAGGAACTTCAATTGACTTTAATAGGGTTCGGAGTCAAAATTTTCGCACATGAAATACCTATTACTTATGCTCCTCATCAGCAGTTGCTCGCACTTTAAGTCGGATTCCACATCAACTGATGGTGCCAGCCTTGAAGAGCCTAAGTGGCTTTATGCTCCGTATGAAGGATGCAGTGAAGCTTCTGAATTGTGTGCAACAGGCGAAGGAAAGACTTTCACTCAGGCAGATGCAGAGGCCCGCGCAAACTTGGCCAGCATTTTCGAAGTTAAGGTTCAGTCAGAGCTTAGTGTGACGACGAGTGCTTCTCAAACTTTTCCCTGGCAAGGACAGGTGAGAGAGGAAGTTCAAAAATCTATAAAAGAGTCTGTTGATCAGATCCTTGAAACAGTTCAGATTAAAAACCATTACAGAAAGAAAGGCCTATCCCATTCCCTGGCTTCCCTTGACCGTAGTAAAGCGGGGGAGCTCATTGGGAGTCGTCTCACAAAAATCGATGGTGAACTTGAAACTCTCTGGGAGAATCACCAACGAACTAACGTCAGAAGGATTGTGAAACTTTACATGGAAAGAGAGCGTCTCAATGAGCGCTATTCTATTATCAGTGGCATGGGCAGACCTTCCCGGGTTTCATGGCAAGACATCGTGAAGTGGCGTGAATCGAAGCCAAAATCTGAACCGCTCATGCTAAAAATCGGTCAGGCCCCGGACTATATTCGTGAAAAGATCTCTGAGTTACTTACCGAGGCAGGATTTCGTCTGGTCAAAGGTGAGGCCAGCAAGGTTGTGACAGTGCAGGTTGATTCAATCAAAGAATTTATGAATGTCGAAGGTTTTGAGAAACATACTTTTACCTTGAGCTTAACCAGTATTGTTAATGGCGAGAAAAAAAGAACCATCTCTGCTTCAGAGACAGTCACAGGTCGCTCACAAGCGGATGCTCTCTTGAAAGTTAAAAATTATTTCAATGATTATATAGAACAACACTTATCTGACTTACGTTTAGATTGATTATTAAAGGAGCTCTCATGACGAAGCTGTTATCTCTCTTACTCGTTGTTGCTTTTATCGGTTCCGCTTGCTCAAGCAAAAAGACTGTTAAAGACATCGACAATTCTGAAACTATTGCCCGTGATTTTGAAGTGCGTGACGCTTCTTCTACAACCCGTCCAGGTTGGATTGAAGATGCTACGGTTTGGGTAGAGCAGGAAAACATGGATACTTCCAAGTACCGTTTTTTCTCATTCGAAACTGAGCCCAAAGTTAACCGTGAAATCGCTTGTAACTTAGCTAAGGCCAACGTTCGTGCTGATATCGCTTCAGAGATCACAACTTTCATTCAGAAGTCTCTTGCTGCTTCTGAAGAAGGTGCCCCTGCAATCGATCCTAACAATCCTAAAACTCAACCTATGAGAGAGTTCGTTTCTAACACTCTTGCTGAAAGAGTTCAGTCTTTGATCCACGGTGCTGCCGTGATCAAAACTTACTGGGAGAAACGTAACTACCTTCAAAAAATGGGTGCTAAGAAAGACTACATCGGTTTTACATGTGCTTCACTTGTAAGAATGGAAAATTCTCGGCTTAAAGCAGCTATCGAGAAAGCTTCTGAGGATATCGTTAATAAAGCTGACGATGCTGAAACCAAAGCCAACGTGAAGAAAGCTCTTGAGAATATTGATGAAGATTTTGTTAAGGCCCGTAAAGGCGAAGTATAAGGAGTATCTATGAAATTATTAGCTGCCGCTCTTTCTCTCTCAATGCTTGTAACTTCTTGTGGAAGTTTCAAAGCTAAAAGAGTTGATGCAAATGAATCTGACGAAAAAGGACTTTCAATCACTGATAACTGGATGAGTGCTGATACTACTCAGGCCGTTACTGATGTTGTAAAACAAATGAAAGCTCACCCTGGTTTTGGAAAAATGAAGGCCCGTCACGGAACACCAAAAATCTTCATTGCTGAAGTTCAGAACCAAAGCTCCGAGGCTTATTTTCCTATCAGCGATCTGAATGATGAACTTTTAAATGAGTTATCTCTTTCAGGAGAGTTTGAACTTGTTGATAACCAGGCCCGTGAAAAAATCCTGGGCGAGATCACTTACCAGAACGACGGTATGGTTGACCCTGCGACAGTAAAAAAAATCGGTAAACAAACTGGTGCAGATGTCATGATTTTCGGTAACGTTTACATGAAGCCTGAGAAACGTGATGGTAAAACCATTAAGGAATACTCGGTTAACATCCGTATGACTGATATCGAAAAAGCAACGGAACTTCTTCGTACTCGTACCAAGGTTTTCAAATACTCTGAGAAGAACGCTTCTTCGTGGTAAACAAAGCCTTTCATCTTTTATTAGTTTCTTTTCTTTTGATCTTGGGGGCCTGTGCCTCCAAGTCAAAAGATCAGATGAAAGCTTTCCGTGCCGCTTATGCGGCCAATGAATACGACGATGCGGCCGAACTTTTAAAAAAAAGTGAGCTGAATAAAGATTCTAAAAGTGTTTTGCTGCTCAACCTGGAGAAGGGGACTCTGCAGCTTGCTCAGGGAAATGAGACGGGTGCTATCAAGTCTTTTCAAACTGCACTCGATTTGATCGATAAACTCTACACCAAACAACTCTCTGCCAAACTTGCTTCTTTTTTAGTTAATGATGCTTCAGATGTTTTTTATGGGGCAAGTTATGAGCGCTCATATGCTCATTATTTTCTTTCGAAAGCTTACTACTCCCGCTACCAGAAACTTCAAAATAAACTTGATCTTCAGGGGGCCCGGGCAGCCATTCTGGCCTGGGATAGTTACTTCTCCGAACTTCAGAGAAGTGCAGCCCCGAAAACGATTTATCAGACAGACCTAATGCTCAAGGTTTTCGGCGGCGAAATTCACGAGATCAGTGGGATTCGAACCGATAAACAGATCTCTCTTCAGCTTTATAAAGATGCCCTGGATATTTTAAATACCATGGGTGGATCATTTGAAGTCTTCAACTCCTCAAGTAAAGACTTCATAAAAGATTACGAAACCGCACTTGCCCAAGGCAGAAAGCCCTCTCCGAAATCTTACTCGGCCACGGCCGCTCAATTAGATCTTAAAGATTTTCTTCACTATAAGATTCTTGCACTAACTCGCGAGATTCGTGGATCTGACTTTGCTCTTCAGGTTAAAAACCTTAAACCTTCTGCCGAAGTTTTAAAAAAGGTAAATGGAGATAAAGGTAACGTTGTTATTGTTCTAGAAGAGGGACTTATTCCTCAAAAAGTTCCCCGGGTTTTTAATATTGGGATCGAGGGAGCTGCTGACGCTGTTGAAGATCCAAAAACAAAAAATGCCATCCGGACAGTTGGCTCAGCAGTTCTGGCCGCTTTTGCTATGAACACCTTAGGCATGACTCCTCACGGAGCGGATTCTCCGGGAGCTTTTGTTTTTGGTTATGAAGCGACAAAAGTTGCTGCCAATCATGCGGCGATTGCTTTTGAACTTCCCATGATTGAAGAAACTCCTAAGCTCAAAGATTACCATCTCTTTATTTTGGATGATAAAGGTAAAATTCTTAAACAAGAATCTATAGCAGTGGTTTCAGAAAATGGGGCCATTGCAAAATTAGTTCTGGAAGAAGATGCAGTTGCCCGGTATGTGAAAACAGGAACCCGGGTGGCCGTCAGGCACATCACGGCAATCCTGGGTGCGATGGTTCTCTATAACCAGCTTAAAGATAAAGGTGAATACATTGCCAAGCTTGCTGCAATGGGAACATATGTAGCGGCTTCTAAGGGGATCGCAGCTCTTGAAAAAGCTGATACCAGACACTGGACAACACTTCCCCATAGTTTCCGGATGTCCGAGCTGGCCTTGAAACCTGGTGTATATCAAGTAGCGATATCACCAAAAATTGAGAAGCCGCAGGAAAACACCATGAAGATTCTCGGCAGTATCCAAGTAGTTGAGTCGGTTAAGGCCATTCATCATTTCAAATTGACGCCGTAGAGCAAAAAAGTCCTCTAGTTCCTTTTGCCAGCTCCGATGAGCTGGCTAATGAAGAATTACGGATTCATCCTGCTGCTTATTTCCCTCTCACTTCCACTGTTTGCTGTGGAAGAGAGGACCATTCATGTAGAGGGCTCTATGAGCCGCGGAACATGGAATGACTACACTTCTTCATCAGAACTCAATCTGAAAAAATTGTTTGAACTCCTGGGCCGCTCAAGAACCGGCGAGAAGCTGATTAAAGAGGCACAATTTAAAGCAGCTCAAAACGGCCTGACCCTTACAGACGTTGTAAAAGTTGGAGACTCTTCTCTGACAGACACCACTCTTGTAAGAAAATTTTCTCCGCATTCACCTGAGCACGTTATTTATGAGTCCCGCTCAGTTGTTTACATTAATCGGCACCTGGCCTGGGATGATGCTCTTTTAGATCTTGCCCACGAGTTGACTCATTTTGTTTACCGTGGAAGTTTTAATCCTTACTCAGAAAGTTTTAATGCCAAAGACTTTATCAAAAGCACTATTGAAGGCGAGGGTGGGGAAGTGCAGGCTTTTTTAACCGAGTGCAGAGTTTTGAAAGAGCTTTTTTCAACTAAGGTTCAGTCGCGGTCGCATTGTCAGAAAATTGAGAATTCTGACGGGGTGCTCTCTTATAAGAGAGCAGTTGAGCTTTTTTATCATGTAGGTCCATACTATGCGAGTTTTCATAAACAATTGCAGAATCGTCAGATCGCTAGCTCTTTTTCAGACCTAAACGAAGAGAAAATAAATTTTATTTCTTCAGCTTATGGCGTTCCCTATCCTTTGGCGGCCATGATGGAGTATGATTTAGTACTAAACAAAGTCTGCGAGAACGATCGCAAGCGTCTTGCCTATATGCAGCAAGGTCCTAAACGTGGACCGGCATCTGAATCCCTCGGGAAAGACCATTTCAAAGACACCCACGAAGCCCGTTGCTCAAAAAAATAATTCCCTTCTCTCGCCCTCATTTCCTTCGGATATGATTGAAATTCCAAGCCTTACAAGGTAAAACTAAGGCTAGTACATTTTCAGTTGAACCGGAGTTTATCCATGCAAGATGGTGTTGTTCTCACGACCCTTGATGATTTTTTGAATTGGGGTCGGAAAAATTCTTTATGGCCGATGACGTTTGGTCTCGCTTGTTGCGCAATCGAAATGATGGCCACTGGTGCGGCTAAATACGATCTTGAAAGATTTGGTTGTGGAGCTTTCATGGCCACTCCTCGTCGTTCAGATTTGATGATCGTTGCAGGAACTGTAACTCTTAAAATGGCCACTCGTGTGAAGATGCTTTACGAGCAAATGGCAGAACCAAAATATGTAATCTCTATGGGCTCTTGTGCAAACAAGGGCGGCCCTTACTGGCAATATGGCTATCACGTTCTTAAAGGCGTTGATGAGGTAGTTCCTGTGGATGTGTATGTTCCTGGTTGTCCTCCACGTCCGGAAGCTCTTATCGAAGGTGTAATGACTCTTCAGAAGAAAATCGCTAACGAGCGTCTTCTTCGTAATAAGTGGGTAAAACATGCATAAGGAATTATCAGACCTGATTAACAGAAATGTTCAGGGTGCAAACGCTGTGGCCTTCATTCCAGCTGACTCTAAAAAGTTTGATGGAAGCATCACCGTTGAAGCTTCTCACATTTATAAAGTGATCGAGTTTCTTAAGAACAACAAAGAAACATCTTTCAACTCTCTTCACACTCAAAGTGGTGTGGATTATCTGGACTATATGGAAGTGTGCTACATGCTCACTAACTATGATCCTACTGCTCCAAGAAATGTGATCATCAAAGTAAAGCTCACTGACCGTGTGAACCCAACTGTTGATACGATCGTTCCTTTGTTTGCTGCTGCAAATTTCCAGGAACGCGAAATCTACGACATGTTCGGAATCAAGTTTAACAATCACCCGGATATGAGACGTATTCTTTGTCCGGATGACTGGTCAGGCTGGCCTCTACGCAAAGATTACATCGCTCAAAAAGACTATAACGGCATGACAGTTTACCCGGATGATAAGATGAATTTCGAAGACCGAGATTTCATAGTTCGTCAGGATATGATTAAGAAAGCCCAATCAGAAAAAGCTCAATAAGAGGTTATACATATGCAAAGCCGTTGGGACATTGGCGAACCGATCAAGCCAACTTTGAATGTCGACACTGAAAAACTTAAATCAGAACTTCTCGTTTTGAATATGGGTCCTCAGCATCCTGCTACACACGGGGTTTTGAGAATCGAAATCTGGACAGACTCTGAGATTGTGGCCCACGCCATTCCTCACTTAGGTTACCTTCACCGTTGTATGGAGAAGCACTCTGAGAATTTGGATTTCCGTGGTGTTATTCCTTTCGTTGACCGCTTGGATTACCTCGCTTCAATGAACATGGAATGGACTTACGCCATGACCATCGAAAAGATGCTCGGAACGGAAGTGCCTCGTCGTGCTGAACTTCTTCGTATCCTTACCGGTGAATTACAGCGTATTGCTTCTCACTTAATGGCCTTCGGAACATACGCTCTGGATTTAGGAGCTTTTACTCCCTTCTTATACGCTTTTGATTACCGTGAAAAAATCCTTCGTTTATTCGAAGAAGTTTCTGGTGCTCGTCTTCTTTATAACTACATTTGGATTGGCGGACTTTGGAATGACTGGACTGATGATCAGTTATCTAGAGTAGCTACTTTTTGTGATGAGATGGAAGAAGAAGCCAAGAAATACCACGACCTTGTTTCAATGAACAAAATCTTCATTGAGCGTACGGCGAACGTGGGTGTGATGAATATCCAGGACTGTTTAGATTTCGGTGCTTCAGGCCCGGTTCTTCGTGGTGCTGGTATGAAATGGGATCTTCGTAAGAATGAGCCGTATTCACTTTATTCTGAATTTGATTTTGATGTTCCGGTTGGAACGGGTGAAGTTGGTCAGGTAGGTGACTGCTGGAACCGTTATATTGTTCGTATGAAAGAAGTAGTTGAGTCGATCAAGATTATCCGTCAGGTGATGGATAAACTCGAGCCAGGTTCAATCATGGGCAAAGTGCCTAAGGTTATGAAGCTTCCAGAAGGTGAAGTTTATGTTCGTGCTGAATGCCCTCGTGGAGAGTTAGCTTTCCACTTAGTGACTAAAGAGGGTGCTAAAGAGCCTTACCGATTAAAAGTTAAATCCCCGTGCTTTACGCACACTTCAATGCTTCCTCGAGTAGCCCCAGGTCAGATGATTGCTGACTTTGTGGCCACTGTTGGATCCATTGATATCGTATTAGGAGAAGTTGACCGATGAGCACACAAAATAATGTTCACGAAACAGCATCTGTAAAAGAATACTTCGCAGCTCTCTGGGCGGGGATCAGCTCAACTGTCATTGGTATGTGGATTACTTTCCGCTACGTATGGGCAGTAAAGCCAGTCTCGATTGAGTATCCTGAAGTCCGCGAAGTTCTTCCAGAGCGCGCTCGTATGCGTCTGTTTAACGATGTTTTAAACTGCATCAGTTGTACACAGTGTGCGATGGCCTGCCCCGTTGACTGTATCTACATTGCTTCAGAAAAACTTCCTGAAGGATCTGAGATCAAAAAGACCAGCAATGGTCAGGCGATCCGCCTTCAGCTTAACCAGTTCACAATCGATACAGCACTTTGCTGCTACTGTGGTCTTTGTACAACTGTGTGTCCAACAGAGTGCTTAACTCACTCCCACGACTACGAGTTCTCGGCCTACACAATTGATACTATGAAATACGACTACCTTGCCCCTGACATTATTGCGTGGAGAGACAGGATCGTTAAAGTTTAAATTTAAAATTGAAAGGCTCCTTCGGGAGCCTTTTTTTTTACGTAAACCACACTCTGTCGATGAGTCCGTCACGAAAGCCATAAATGGCCCTGGCCTTAAATCCTTCCGGGTGCGACTTTCGACCGTAGATAATCTCTTCATCAACGATAAACTCGCCTGAAACAATTCTTGATTCGAGATGGCAGGACTGGTTTGGATTTGCCCGAAAAAGTTGCTCATAGGTTTGCAACAGTTCACTCATGCCTTGAATTACCGGAGAGTCCTCAGGAAGTTTTGTCACAATCACTTCCGGATGATAGCACGAGCAGAATTTAAGAAGGTCGGCTTCGTTGTAGGCTTCAAGTTGAGTTTGAACCAGGTCGATATGATCTTTAAGCATAAAATTATTGAGCGGAAATGGATTCTAGAACGAGTTCTTGGTTTACGATTTTTCCTTTATATTTTACCTGCATTTGTGTGTAGAGAGGTCTGGCCGCAATGAATTCAAGAGCAGAGTAGGAACTATAAATACTTACATTCCTGCCTGATATTTTATCTGGAGTGCCACGGGTCAGAGTTCCCGTTTGAGGTGCTACTGTATTACTTCCGTCTTCAAGTGCGGAATTGTCCTGGAGTTTTCTGGTCGAAATACTCACGTCTCTGCCACAAGCAGAGACCGCTATAAAAAAAGCGAGGATGAATAGTGTTTTAACCATCACTTATTGTCCCATCTATTTTATATTTCCCATCTTCTTCTTTCACAATGAATTCGGTTTCGATTCCTTTCTCTTTTCTTTTTGCCGTCAGGAATTTTCCTACCTTACTCTTCTTCCATTTCTGAAACAAGGCCCCAAGTCCTTTTTTTCTTTTCTCAAGAGGCAGCGATTTCACTTTTTGAATGAACTCTTCTTTGCCACCATGCTCTTTAAGAAAGTTCTCGGTAAAGACTTCATCTACCAGGTGTACTTGATGATACATCATCACTTCGTCATATTTATTAAAAAGTTCTTTCTGCTGCTTATCAGTTTGAGCGTGAGCACTGATGGCAAACAAACAGATTATCGCAATAATTTGAATTCGCATCCGTACTCCTGTGCTTTTTTCTGAATAGCTTCCATATGTTTTTTGTAATGAATTGATCCAGGACAAGTGGTTGAGTGATACTTTCTATGAAAAGTAAGGTTTCGTATTCTTGGGTACTGTCTTTGTAGCTGACAAGAGAGTCTGGCAAACATGTCCGTCAGTTTAGATGAGGGAGTTTTTTCTGGTTTATTCCCGTTTGGATTTGACCGGGATAATAGAGCATAGTTACCATTTACTACAATACCTAGAGTTGTCACGTTGGCCTTGATCGATGTTCCTCTTACGAGACTTGGGTCATATTTCTGAGGCTGACCCTCTTTACCACATAGTACTTTTTTTTCTGACCACAATTGTTGTTGAACGGCGTCCATGGGCACATATATGTTTGAGCCCGCATGTGCTCCTACGATACCCAATGGTCTTCCAACGGAAACTTCCGAGAGTGGCTTGGTGTTTCCAATATAGGGAGTATTAATCACATAAGAATAGGCAATCATATACCAAGGATCAGCAGCAGAGCCTCTGTTCAGGTGATACTGATTAATGACTTCAGGAGTTGTGAGACTACTTGTTTCTGAGTGGTGAATAACAACTGTATCAATCATCTCAATGGGTCTTGTACAGAAGGAAGCCTTACGGTTCCTGGTATAGGTTATATCCCGGACAGAAATAAGCTCGTCATTCATTAGGGCAGCGAAATCCAGATTGGGGGTGGATATAAACTCTTCCTCTGCGTAAGCAGAGAATTGAAAAAGAAGAAGGAGGAGAAATGCACTTTTCAAAGAAGACCCCTTTGATTCCTTATCGGACTAGTCGGGCACTCACTTGAGGCTGAAATCGGGACTAATTAAAAATTCTTGAGAAATCGTGGAGTTGCGTTATATGATATTGGAAAGGGAACCCATGCAGTTTAAAAGCTTTGCTGATTTCTATCCATTTTATTTAAAGGAACACTCAAATTTGGTGTGTAGAAAGCTTCATTTCTTAGGAACTTGTGGAGTGATTTCCCTGATGCTTCTTTTCTTTTTTACCGGCAACCTGATGATTTTGGCTTTCCTTCCTGTTGTGGGATACGGCTTTGCCTGGATAGGTCATTTTGTTTTTGAAAAGAACAGACCTGCTTCTTTTAAGAATCCATTTTATAGCTTACTAGGGGATTTCAGAATGTTCTGGGATATCTTGGTTGGGCGTGTTCGCGCTTTCTAATCAGGAGCTCGCACTCGAATAGGCCCTGAGCCCTTTTCTCCAGATAAATAACATCACCATCCATAATACAATACTCACTGCCGTTAAATGCATAAATGTTGGCCAGTGAAACTTCTCGATAAACAAGCGTGCAGGAAAAGAAGCGATCAAAGCAAACGGTAACAGGATCGTGAACATCACCCGAAGCCAACCTTTAAAGATTCTATCCGGTCTCTCCATGGCTATTCCCATACTGAAGAACAAATCCATAAAACCTTTTGAACTCTGAGTCCAGAAGACCGGAAGAATCATCAGCATCTGGCAGCAGTAATAAATCAGTGTCCCGTTCAGAATGAGAATTACCAGAAGTAGAACGTCAGCAACCGTGAAAGGCTGAGAGTAGTTCACCAGACTATAAATAAGAATTCCCAGGGCAATCACTAGATTAAGAAATGAATTGGCGGAGAATTCTTTGAGGGAAAGAAAAAACAGAGGAGAGACAGGCCGGATAAGATGATAGTCAAGCTCTCCACGATTGATATGATGAGGAAGCCACCACATATTGCTGGAAAAAACTGTCATGCTGATGGCATCCACCAAAATATAGCATGAGACAAAAATCATCATTTGCTCTTCGGTCCATCCCGCAAGCATTGGTGTATGAAGGAAGATAATCTTAAAGAAAAGGATATTTACGATGTAATAGAGAATATCCATGAGAATTCGGAAAGAAAAATCCAGCCGAAACTCCATAGCTTTAGAGAATGAAAATCGCAGGAAGTAGAGATAGAGCATGAGGTAGCGTCTCATATACCAACCCCTGTGTACTTAAACTGTCCCTTCTTCCAGACAAGTTTCACACCTTCCATAAATATCAAAGTCCAGAGCATAAGGATCAATGCTCCTTGTGTGACTTCTTGAAACGTACTCAGCCCCATAATGGTTCGTATAGGTAGGCTCAGCAAATACGGAAAAGGTGTCCACACCAGAATATTCTGCGCCCAAACCGGGAGGAAAGTAATGGGAATGAGGGCCCCACCAAAAAACGAAGTAAAAAATCTCAGCATGACAGCTAAGGACCAGATGTTATCGGCCCAAAGAGCAATCATCTCGATCATCATTCCCATCATACAGTAGGCGATGGCCCCAATAATAAATAGCAGGAGCCCTAAAAAAAGGTGACCTACATCCACCGAAGTAAAAGCTACCTCAGAGATGAATAACCGATAGATGCCTAACAGTATGATCATCTGCAAACTATAAAATAAGCTATAGGTTAGATAAGTGAGAGTCTTGTATTGAAAAACAGAAAGAGGATAGAGCAGGTAGCGTGTAAACGTTCCGTCGTAAATCTCCTGGGCAAGAAATCCAAAGTTTGGCCCATTCAAGATTTTCATCCCAATCGGTGCAATAAGGTAGTAGAGACCCATCATCTCGAGCGTAAACCCCTGCATCTCGGAAACACCTTGTGTCTCAAAAATCGCCTGCCACAAAGCACGGGCCACCATCAGTTGGATGAATGTCTGACCAAGAAATGTGATCCAGAAATCACTCCGGTAGGCGAGGATTTTTCTTAACTCCATCCCCATGACATCTTTCCACCATTTCATGTGGCGCCAATCCCATTTTTCATGATGGACTCAATCACATCTTCAATCGACGGGTCCTGGATATTTAAATCCAGAACGTAATGCTCTTCAAATAATTCATGGGTTTTCTTCGCAAGATCTTGTCTAGGAACGGATACTTTAAAAACGCCATTCTGAGTGGTCACACTCAATACCTTTTCATCTCCCATCATTTTCTGAACATCAGAAAGAGATCCGTCATAAACGAACTCACCGGATTTAATAATCACGATACGCGGGCACAGCTCTTTAATGTCTTCCATGTAGTGGGATGTTAGAATCGTCATCGGCTTAAATTCTTTTTGATACTGTCTCAGAAATCCACGGACTGCTTTTTGAGCTGAGATATCTAAACCAATAGTGGGCTCGTCCAGAAAAATAACTTTTGGATTATGAAGAAGGGCCGCCATAAGCTCAATTTTCATCCGCTCACCCAAAGAGAGTTTTCTCACCTGAGTCTTAAGTTGGTCTTTCACCATGAGGATTTCCGCAAGGAATTCAATATTGTATTTATACTGAGCATCTGGGATCTGATAAATTTCTTTCAGGAGAATAAAACTATCCAGCGCCGGAAGATCCCACCACACCTGATTTTTCTGCCCCATGATAAGCGCCATCTGACGGCGGTACTCATTTGCCCTCTCCCAAGGTGTATAACCCAGAATCTTAGCTTCGCCTGCAGTCGGATGAACAATCCCTGCCAGAATTTTAATCAAAGTGGTTTTGCCCGCACCATTGGCACCGATCAAACCCACGATCTCACCTTGCTCGATGTTGAGATTGACTGGCTTCAGTGCATCTTTAGTCACAAGCTCTCTGGAAAATAGAGATTTAATAGACCCTTTGAGACCGGGCTCTTTAACGTGAGAAGTGAAGGTCTTACTTAGGTTTTTAACTTCAATCATAGTTTTTCCAGCACTAAACCTTTAAGGTAGCTGCCCTCAGGAAATCCTTTAAGCGTCGGACAATCCTGACCAAGAGTCAGTCGGGTGTTAAGTTTATAGTTCAGTTTTAATTCACTCAACACATCCTGAATGGTCTTTTCAAATTTTGAACCATTCACCTGATGGGTATTAAGAAAAATCACCATATGACCTTTAGAATTTAAAACCTTGTCCATCTTGGAGATTAGATCCTTATACGCCTTGATTGCCGAAGTTCTCTTGTCACCATCAGTTGAAGATGACGGAGGATCACAAATAATGAAATCAAACTTCCTCTCATCATTTTTAAGTTTCACCAGTGCTTCATCCACACTCATGGTGAGTGCTTCATGTTGAGCTGAATTTAAATCAGGATTAAGACCCAGATTCTGCTGAAGCCATTCAATATACTTCGGTGAAAGATCCACGGAAGTCACTTGTTTTGCTCCAAGCTTCATCGCCCACAAGGAGTAAGCCCCTGTGTAGCAGTAGAGATTTAGAACCGCTGAATCGTTAGTAATAAATTTCTTAAGAGTATGACGAACAGAACTCATATCTGTGTAGAGACCATGATCGTACGAACTACCAAGTCTCACGAGGTACTGAAGACCAAATTCCTGGAGATGGAATTCATCCCGTCTTCCTGGATCTGCAGCATTGATGGGAAGCTTCTGAAGCTCTCTGGTTTCCCCACGAAGCTGAAACCAGACGTCATCATCTTTTATCTCAGGAAAAACTTCCTGAATGGTAGTCTGAATAATCGACTTATAAGGATTCCAGAAACTCGTATAAAGCTGAATCAAAACTCGGGAACCGAGCTTCTGAATGAAAATACCCGGCAGCTGATCGGCTTCACCAAAAGCCAGATAATAATTTTCCCGCTCTTTGAGGGCCGGCTCTTTTAATCTTTTTTCAAAGGCCAGATCAAGTCTTGCCTGGAGAGAAGCTGTGAAGTGCTGAGCTTCCTGATCGAATGGATATTTTGTCGTCCAGACTCTCGCCTTAACATTTTTATGAACAGGATCATGGATCAAAAGCGCCATGGGGCGTTTTCTATCATCCATCGCCACGATGAATTCCGATTGCCTTGGAAAACGATTAGAAAAACTATCCGCCGTGATCCACGGGTGGCCTTGCCGAATCAATTTGATGGAGATCGGATGGATGATACATTCGGGAATCTTGTTCATGGATTACTGCTTTAAAGAATTAACCCGCTCTTCAGTTTTATCTAATAGGCGCAAAAGAATGTTAGTCGCGAGATAAGGATTTTTTAGGTGCTCTGTCAGGCCCAGGTTTTCCATTACATTCTGACACTCTATCGAATTTTCTGGTGTGAAAGGATCAAAGTTTAATCCCAAAAACTGAAGCTTTTTCATTGTAAGCTCAGCCTCTACTAGTGAGCTGGCGAGGATTTTACTTTCAAACTCCTGGAGAAAATTTTCAGGAGTTGAAGCCGAAGTTTCAGTAGTTTGTTTCATTAGTGAATTCATACGTTTGAAAGTATGACATTGGGTTGCGCGCTGTCAATTAAAGGGTCAAAATCGGCCATACTTTTCTAAGGGAAAACCATGATATCTGCACTTATTTACACCTTTGTTATTGTTGGGCTTGTTTACTGGGTTGAAACTCAAAGCTCGCCTTTCTCTAACTCATTGATAATTAAGAAAAGTAATCCTGCTGAAGAACTTGAAACATGGCTCAAAAAATTTAACTGGGGAAACCGCAACGAACTTCAAAATCCGGGTAAACTTCCGGTCTACAAATTCTATTCCGAGGTGGTGGAGATATTATTAAGTTTGGCCCGGAAAATGGGGGGGAGCTATCAGGACTCCTTACTCTATCTTCGTGAGGGATTACAAGATGACCGACAGTTCGAAAAAAAACTCAAAGAGATGATCCAAGGCACCTGGATTCAAATGAGCATGATGGTAGTTCTGACGTGGGGATTTATTTTTTCTGCTTTGGCACTTGTTGACGTAAAGGTGAGTGGCCTTAAATTGTGTCTTATAGCTGGATGGCAAAGTGTCGGGATGAGTCTATTGCCTGTTGTTATTCGGTATTTCAGAGTTCGGTTTTTTGGAGACATCGGTAAACTTTGGAAGATCTTCTATGTCCTCCGGTCTCTGGCAAAAGTCCCTTTATCAAGAACTGAAGTCCTGACACTTGCTGGAGTAGGGGAAATCAAAAACATTAAACAAAAATCTCTTTCCCATATCGTGGAGAAACTCAAACAGACCTGCCAAAGAGCTCTTCAGATGGGTGGGAGTTATGAAGAGGATATTCAATCCCTTATGGCCGAGCTCAGATTCCAGGAGAAGTGGCATTTTGAATTATTTGAAAAGCGACTCATGGTGATAAAGCTCGGATTACTCTCAATTTTCTTTCTTCCCAGCTATTTGGCCTTCATCTTTCTCCTATTAGGTGACCTTTTGTCACTTATGTAGTAAAAATGGGGATTCAAAAATTCAAAGGAATTCCCCATGGCAGTCGTAGACGATAAAAAAGTCATCTTTGGTATGCATAAGGTTGGAAAAATCTATCCACCTAAAAGACAAGTTCTCAAAGATATCTCCCTCTCCTTCTTTCTTGGAGCTAAGATCGGTGTTCTAGGTCTGAACGGATCTGGTAAATCTTCTCTTTTAAAAATTATTGCCGGTGTGGATAAAGATTTTCTTGGGACTGTAAATGCCAACAAAGGCATTACCTTCGGCTACCTTGAACAGGATCCAAAACTTGATCCCAACAAATCAGTTAAGGAAGTGGTCGAAGAAGGTCTTCAGGCCCAGGTGAATATCGTTAAAGAATACGAAGAAGTGAAT
>DLGL01000026.1:0-22482 GCA_002482685.1 Bacteriovoracaceae bacterium UBA7695
TTGAGAGGATCTGTCCTTAGTACGAGAGGACCGGGATGGACAAACCTCTGGTGTACCGGTTGTGGTGCCAACTGCATCGCCGGGTAGCTAAGTTTGGAAGGGATAACCACTGAAAGCATCTAAGTGGGAAGCCTACCTCAAGATTAGATATCTATTAAGGGTGCTTGTAGACTACGAGCTTGATAGGTTAGGTGTGTAAGTGCTGTAAGGCATTGAGCTGACTAATACTAATAACCCGTTTTGCTTTATTTTCTTTGCCTTTTGTGGGGGACGAAAGTCCAACAATTGGGATTTGTATCTTGGATACTACATGGTTCTTTAAGCTTGCTTATCTTGTTTTGTGATTGTAAAAGATCTGGAAACAGATTTTACCTAAATTGAAATACAGTTTGGGTGTGTCGATAGCGATGAGGAAATACCCAGTAACATCTCGAACCTGGAAGTCAAGCTCATTTGCGGCGAAGGTAGTGCCAGGGGAACTTGGTGTCAGAATAGCAAGATGCACCCTCCATTTTATAAAAAAAGCCCGCTGAAAAGTGGGCTTTTTTATTTTGGGACTATGAAGATCAAAACTGAACTTACTAGATTCAAGGTTAGGCCTGAAAAGATTGAAAGGGCCAGAGAGTGGATGAATCTCTTGAGAGATAATCTTCCTCTTGTTCTTGATACATTAGAAAGTGAGAAGATGTTTCTTGAAACGATTTTCTCTGAATTTAAGGATGGTGATTTCTTTTTGTATTGGTATTCGATACAAGGAGATGGAGGAGCTACTGTCGCTAAGTCACACCATGAAATTGATAAGAAGCATCTTGAATTCTGGAAAGAATGTATTGAAACATCCATTCCTGGTGAAGATTTGAAAGTAGAAGTGGAAATGATCCCTGAAAAATTCCGCGAAATAATGATTTAGTTTGCCCCTACGCTGGTCCTACATTTCAATGACTTGCACTTTTTCTCAGCGCTCCCTACAATGAAGAATGGAAAAAAAAATCTTAAGAGTTCAGCTCTATTCTTTGTTTATTTTAACCACGATCAATCTGATCTATTTTTACTACCGCGATAACCTGCCTGATAACTATTACGAAATCACGTACCAAAACCAATCTATCAATTTTTTCACCTATTATTTTTTTAGCTTACTAGCGAACTTCGGGTACTGGTGTGGCATTTGGGTAACAGTTTCGTTTGTTACTTTTGCGATTTTGAATTCTGTTGTCCTCACTAAGAAAAAAGACTTCAAAAATCAAATTGTTATTGCGGCCTTACTGCCGCTAACACTTTTACTTTGCTACTTGATACTGCCTGAAAGTTTAGGAGAAGGTCTCTATTTCTTAGTGAAAGAAAACCTCAGTATGCTGACAGTGGTGGGATCAGTTTTTATTTTGGGTGCCAGCTTCTTCTATCTTGTTTCTGAGAAACACTTTTTTAAGACCTGTAAATTCGTTGGAAAAAAACTCAATAATCTCGCTTTGATGATTAAAAACGCAGACTATTCGGCAATCATGAACTTTGATGCGAAAGCTTTTATTGAACAGTCCAAGATGAAAGTTACCGGATTGATTAATAGATTTAGAGCTCCTGATGAAGCTCTGGTTACACCAGGAATTAAGTCACCTTCAAAACTAAAAATTACGGAAGCCGGAAAAGTGACTGAAGTTAAGCGCTCTTTGGCTGTTGAAGCTTTAGACGTAGGGCCAGTTTCTGGTGTTGAAGAATTTGATGAAGATGAAACGGAAGAAATTGAGGAAGAGTCGGAAGTTAATGACGAAGCAGAATTGTCTGAAGATTCTGAAGACGAGGAATTTGATGACACTCAAATTGATGACGGTGAGGGAGCGTATGAATTTGAAGAAGTGGCAAGTCCCTTTGTTCAAAAGGCTCCAAAGATTGAAGATAAGTTTTTTGATAGTGAAGAACTAATCAATTGTATTGCACCCAAGAATCAGTCGAAGGTTTTTAAAGATCCCGAAGACCAGTACTTTGAGAAAACAGCTCGTGCAATTGAAGAAAAGCTCAAAGAATTTAATATTACCGCGCAAATAGTAAATGTTTTAAAGGGTCCAGTTGTGGACACTTTTGAACTAGAGCTTGGTGCAGGGGTAAAAGTGGCGGGAGTTATTAACCGCACTGATGATCTGTCGCTTGCTCTAATGGGAGCTCCGATTCGTATGGTTTATCCCATGAAAGGAAAATCGACGATTGGTTTAGAAGTCCCACGAAATCCGCGTGAGGTTATTTACCTTGATGAAGTTCTAAAATCTCCTTTATTTAACAATCCAAGTTATCGTCTTCCGATTGCGATGGGGAAAGATGCTTATGGTGATCCGGCCGTCATCGATTTAGCTGCTACTCCACACTTACTCGTAGCGGGTACAACCGGTGCTGGTAAATCAGTATTTATTAATACACTTTTAGTTTCTCTCATCATTAAATTTTCTCCAAAAAAACTTCGTTTAATCATGTTGGATCCTAAACAACTTGAATTAGCTCTTTATTCCCGTCTGCCACATTTAATTATGCCGGTTGTAACAAACGCCGAGATTGCCTCCGTTGCCCTGATGTGGGCAATTGAAGAGATGGAGAGACGCTACACTCTTCTGAAAGATTTTGGTGTGAAGAATATCGATGGCTTTAATAAAAAAGTGAAAATTGCAGGCCCCGAACTCACTTCAAAAATTAATAAGTATTACCCTGACGCCGAAACAGATTTTGAACTTCCATTTATTGTTGTGGTAGTGGATGAGTTTGCGGATCTTATGCTTTCTAAATCTGGAAAGGCCATTGAGACTTCGATCTCAAGACTTGCAGCTAAGGCACGTGCTTCGGGAATTCATATAGTACTTGCAACTCAGCGTCCTTCGACTGATATCATCACCGGTGTAATTAAGGCGAACTTCCCAACCCGAGTTTCATTCCGTGTGTTCACCAATATCGACTCACGCGTGATTCTAGATGGAATGGGTGCAGAGAAACTTCTTGGTAAAGGGGATATGTTATTTAAGCAGGGGATCGATATTCTCCGTATGCACTCTGCGTATGTTGATGAAGATGAGATCGAGAGACTAGTCGATAAACTGGCCACTTTACCCGCCCAATTCGATACAGAAGCGATGGAATTTATCCAAAATAATGGAGTTCCAGACACAGATACTGACGGTGTAACAACTGACGGAGAAGGTTCGCTCAAAGATGATAAATATGATGATGCTGTTCGTTGTGTTGCGACACACCGAGTGGCGAGTGCTTCGTTCCTGCAAAGACGTCTAGGTGTAGGATATAACAGAGCTGCTAATCTCATCGAAGAAATGGAGCGTCATGGTGTAGTAGGTCCTGCCCAAGGATCCAAGCCAAGAAAGGTTTTAGTCCCCCCGCCAGCTGATTCAATGCCTTGATTTCACTCTCAAAATTCTTGTCGTAAACGGGTCCATGTGTTACTTACATGTGACCCGAATTTAACATTCCCGCTAAGGGAAAATCTAATCACTTTTACTGGTAGGTCCACGTTTGTGGCTTGAAGTGATTTGATACAACCACCAGAGGAGATTTCTATGTCATCTAACATGTCAGTCAAGCAATTGCTTGAGGCCGGAGCACACTTCGGTCACCAAACTCACAAATGGAACCCGAAGATGAAGAAGTACGTTTACGGTGAACGTAACGGCATCTACATCATCGATCTTCAACAAACTCTTCCACTTGCTGAAAAAGCATACGAGTTTCTTAAGAAGACTTCTGCTTCTGGTAAGTCAGTTCTTTTCGTAGGAACTAAGAGACAAGCTGCAGATATGGTTAAGAAGACAGCTGAGTCATGTGGATCTTTCCACGTTACTTCACGTTGGTTAGGCGGAATGCTTACGAACTACAAAACTATCGCACTTTCGATCGATAAAATTCGTAAAGTTGAAAAAATGAAAGAGAACGGAGATTACAAACTTCTCACGAAAAAAGAGCAATCTAACGTTGAGAAAGAAGTAGCTAAGCTTGAGAAAAACCTTGGTGGGATCAAGAACATGAGAAAGCTTCCAGGAGCTATCTTCATCATCGATCCAAACAATGAGCACATTGCTGTTAAAGAAGCTAAAGTTCTCGGTATTCCTGTTGTTGCTATCACAGATACTAACTGTGACCCTACAGATATCGATTACGTGGTTCCAGGAAACGACGATGCTCTTAAATCAATCACTCTTTTCTTAGACTACTTTTCTAACGCTATTACTGAAGGCGGAAGCAAAGCTCGTAAAGATGATGGTTCTGAAGACAACCGTGATATGGCATTAGAGAACGAAATCCTTGCTAAATACGAGAAAGATATCGATCTTCAAGGTGCTGACGAGACTGAAGCTTAATTTTCTAAAATAAGGATTACGACCATGGCATATACAGCTACTGATGTAAAAAATCTTCGCGAATCTACAGGCGCCGGAATGATGGACTGTAAAAAAGCTCTTGATGAGTGTGCTGGTGATGTTGCGAAAGCAGTTGATTACCTTCGCGCTAAAGGTCTTGCGGCTGCAGCTAAGAAGCAATCCCGTATTGCTGCTGAAGGCTTAGTTCAAACAGTTGTTAAAGGCAAAGTAGCTTCAGTTGTTGAGGTTAACTGTGAGACAGATTTCGTTGGAAAAAACGATGACTTCATCGCTTTCACAAATACTTGCGCAACTCTTGCTGCTGAAGGAAACATCAACACTGTTGAAGCTCTCCTTTCTGCAAAAACTCCATCTGGCTTAACAGTTAAAGATGCAATTTCTGAACTTACGATTAAAATCGGTGAAAAAATTGACGTTCGTCGCGTTGGTGTTATCAAACTTGAAGGTAACGGAATGATTGGTTCATACGTTCACTCAGGAAAAATCGGTGTTCTTTGTAAAGTTGAGTCTGATAAAGATGTTAATAGCAACGAAGCTTTCAAAGACCTTGTAAAAGATCTTTGTATGCAAATCGCTGCTGCTAATCCTCAGTTCCTCAATGGGAACGAGATTGACGAAACATTCAAAGCGAAAGAAGCTGAAATTTATGCTGCTCAATTAAAAGAGCAAGGTAAAGCTGAAGCAATGATTCCAAACATCGTTAAAGGTAAACTTGCGAAGCTTGCATCTGAAGTTTGCCTTTATGAGCAATCATTCGTTAAAGATCCAGATCAGACAATTTCTAAGGTTATTGAAACAGCTGCTAAAGCAACTGGTGCAACAATCAAGGTTACTCAATTCCTCAAGTTCAACCTTGGAGAAGGTATCCAGAAGAAAGAAGACGACTTCGCTGCTGAAGTTGCCAAGATGACTGGACAGAATTAATTCCTGAAAAGTTTTTAAGAAGAGGGGACTTTTAAAAGTCCCCTCTTTGTATTTAAAGGTGCCAATGAAATACAACCGCGTTCTGATCAAACTCTCAGGTGAAGCTCTTGCAGGTGACCAAGGTCACGGTATTTCAGGTGAGATATTAACTAAACTTAGTTCTGAAATTGCGACTCTTCAAAAAACGGGATGTGAAATAGCTATAGTTGTGGGCGGGGGAAATATTCACCGGGGAGTTGCTGGTGCAACTTCAGGTATGGACCGCGCGACTTCTGACTATATGGGTATGATGGCCACTGTGATTAACTCACTTGCCCTTCAGGATGCGCTTGAGAAAAAAAATGTATACACACGAGTTCTTTCTGCAATTGCTATGCAGGAAGTAGCTGAGCCTTATATCCGTAGACGAGCAGTTCGCCACCTTGAGAAAAAACGTGTCGTAATTTTTGCTGCCGGTACAGGTAACCCTTATTTTACGACTGATACGACTGCTGCTCTTCGTGCTAACGAAATGCATGCTGATCTGATCATGAAAGCAACTAAGGTTGATGGGATCTACGATAAAGATCCTATGAAATTTAAAGATGCAGTTAAGTTCGATACACTTTCGTATATCGATGTTCTAAATAAAGATATTAAAGTTATGGATTCAACGGCCATCACTCTTTGTATGGATAACAATATGGATATTATCGTCTTCAACATGTTTGAAGAAGGGAATATCACTAAAGTTGTTAACGGAGAGAAGATCGGAACGTTGGTTACCAAGAAATTGTAAGGAGACCTGGTTATGATAAAAGAACTGAAACCAATTCTTGATGATCAAATGAATAAAGCGATTAAGTCGCTTCAAACACAAATGACTAAAGTCAGAACAGGTCGCGCAACTGCAGCTGTTCTGGATGGAATTATGGCAGACTACTACGGAACTGCCACACCAATTAAAAATATGGGACAGATCTCGACTCCTGAAGCTCGTCTTCTTCAAATTCAGCCGTTTGATAAAACTCTTATCGGTGCAATTGAAAAAGCGATCCTTGGAGCGAATATTGGCCTGACTCCTGGGAATGACGGAAACATCATTCGTATTCCTTTTCCGGCTTTGACTGAAGATAAGCGTAAAGGCTTTATTAAAGACGTTAAGAAGCTTGGAGAAGACGCGAAAGTTGCCATCCGTAACGTTCGTCGTGAACAAAATGATAAAATCAAAGTATCTGAGAAAGATAAAAAAATCTCAGAAGACGAGTCAAAAAAAGTTCAGGAAGAAATTCAGAAGATCACCGATAACTTTATAAAAGAAGTTGATAAAATCGTGGATGCTAAAGAAAAAGAACTTCTGACAGTTTAATATGTCTCAAATTAAACACGTCGCTATTATTATGGATGGGAATGGACGTTGGGCTAACCAACGCTTCCGCCCCCGTATATGGGGACATGTTCGTGGATCGGGAGTCGTATCGGATATTGTGCGTGCTGCTGATGATGCCGGCCTCAAGGCCCTAACTCTATATGCTTTCTCCACCGAAAACTGGAGCCGGCCCCTTGAAGAAGTCTCTACACTTTTCAGACTGCTTAAAAAGTTTCTGCTCAAAGAAAAACAAAGAATTCTTGCGAATAATATTAAATTCAAAGTTATTGGAGAAATCCAGAATCTTCCTCCTGAGACGATAAAGCTTATTCAGGAAGTGGAAGGACTTACTCAGAATTCTTCAGGACTGCAACTAACGTTCGCTTTTAGTTATGGTGGAAGAGCCGAGATTTTAAGAGCTGTTAATAACTTTACTGCAAACAATCCAGGCAAAGAGTTAACGGAATCGGACCTAAATTCTCTTACCTATCGTCCTGAAACAGGTGATGTTGATCTCATGATCAGAACCGGTGGGGAGCAGAGAATCTCGAATTTTCTATTGTGGCAGATGGCCTACGCGGAACTATACTTTACTCCTACAAAATGGCCGGATTTTACCGCCAGTGAATTTAAAAAAATTCTTGAAAATGTTTCAAGCCGTGAACGTCGATTTGGAAACGTTTGCTCTCAGAGTGGTCTTAGTGATTCTGTAAAAACTGCAGAATCCAATAAGGCAAATTTTTTGAAGGAATCACTTCCTGATGTCTAATACTAAAACCCGAATCATTTCCGGAATTGTCCTTCTGTTGATTGTACTAGCCTGTGTGATCAGCGGGCCTAAAGCATGTCTCGTAATGATGGGAGTGATCGGAGTACTCGTCATAGATGAACTAATTGTTAACTTTTACAGTCAACGTAGAAACTCCAAACGTTACTTCCTGGCACAGACACTATTTATCAGTGGATATTATTTTTTCAACTTTTATCAGATTAGTCGTTCTTCTTTTAGTTTTATAATTTCTGCAGGAATTGTGCTTAATCTTTTATTGTTAGCTTATTTGTTCCTCGTTTATAAAAAGTCAGAAACACTCATTACAATTTTTAAGGCCACCTCTTGGTTGACCGGTTTAATAATCCTGATCCCTCTTATTTGTTTAAGTTTCATGGTTCATTTAGATAAGTGGATACTTATGATGGTAGGCCTCATGATTTTAAATTTCATGGTTGATACTGCTGCCTATTTCACTGGAAAGAAGTTTGGGAAACATAAGCTTTGGGAATCTGTAAGTCCAAAAAAGACTGTTGAAGGTGCTCTCGGCGGAGTTTTCTTTTCTGTTTTATTTACGACATTTTTTTGGAAAACTTATATTTCTGAAGTGACACCCTTTACTATAGCATTTTTTATTCTGGTCGCTTGTAGCTCTCAAGTCGGCGACCTGGTCCAATCCAAACTTAAGCGACAATTCGACATAAAAGACAGCTCGTCCCTTATTCCCGGCCATGGTGGAGTCTATGATAGAGTAGACAGTCTGCTATTTGTGGCTCCGTTCTATGCCTTCTATCTGATGGCAAATTTTTAATAAGGACTCCTTATGTTACAAGGTATTTTAATTTTCGTTATATTTTTGGGACCACTCATTTTCTTTCATGAGCTAGGACACTACTTTTTTGCCAGGCTTTTTGGCGTAAGAGTAGAGGTTTTTTCCATTGGGTTCGGACCTAAAATTTTCAAACATGTAAGAAATGGAACTGAGTATGCCATCTCCCTCATCCCCCTAGGTGGGTATGTGAAAATGTTTGGCGATGATCCCTTTGCTGAAACCCCCTTAACTGATGAAGAAAAAAAAGTAGCTTTTAATTCTAAATCTAAGTTTGCCCGCTTTTGGATCGTTTTTGGTGGGCCTCTGGCAAACTTCATTCTGGCTTACTGCCTCTATGTTGGTCTACTTGCGGGCGGAGAAAAAGTGCCTGAGACCAAGGTAGGGGTCGTGACTGAGAAATCAGTTCTTTATCAAAAAGGATTAAGAACGGGAGATGTTCTAGTCGGTATTAATGACGAAAAGATTCTGAGCTTTGATGACTTCAATATCAAAGGCTCAAAAATTGAAAAGATAACAGTCCAAAGAGCTGATAAAAAATTAGAGATGGATGTCGATATGGGGCTTGAGCCTTTTATTGAAGAGTTTGTTGGATTAGTTTCACCGCTTAAAAAGCCCGTCTTTACTAATGCTAAAGGGGAGAAGTTCTATCTCTCACTCATTAAAAACCCGAGCGACTTCACCACGTCTATTGAATCCATTACAGGCGAGTACAAAGGTACTGCGTACTTATACAATTATTCTGAAAAAGACGAAAAAATAGAACTAGATTTAAAAAGTGAAGCACTGATTGCTTCTTCTCCGGACAAAAAAATTCTTGATACGCTGCTTGGGTTGGGATTTTATCCAGTTGACCTAACTGTAAAAAATATTGTGATGTCTTCTCCTGCAGACAAGGCTGGACTGAAACAAGGGGACATCCTTGTTAAACTTGAAAATATCCCTTTAAAAAGTTTTGAAGAGCTTAGAACTAGCTTGCAGAAACTCGAAGATGGGAAAGCAATAAATGTCACTGTTCTTGCTGGCGGGGTAGAAGTTTCTAAACCGATCATCCCTGAAGTAAAAGAAATCGAAAAAAAGAAAGTGAAAATCATTGGTATTGAAAGTGGTGTTGAATATCTTCAGCCAAAACTTATCGTTGCTAAAGAAGACAATGTTGGAGCAGCGATCCTCGGGGCATTTACTAGAACCTGGGATGGGATTGTAAAAACTTTTAGTGGGTACAAGAAGCTGATAACCCGCGAAGTTTCGTTAAATAACATAGGTGGCCCTTTAGCGATTGGTAAAGTTGCATCAGATTCATTCAACATCAGTCTTTCCATGTTCTTCCGATTGATGGCGATTATTTCGATTAACCTTGGGGTTATCAACTTGTTTCCTATACCAGTCTTAGATGGCGGTCATATTATGTTCCTGATTCTTGAAGGTATTAATGGCGGACCTTTATCACGCAGGAAACTGGAAATCGCCCAGCGCATGGGCATCTCAGTTCTCTTCTTTTTAATTTTTATTGCTCTCTTCAACGATATAACAAGACTGTTTTAAGCTTGGCTGCTTTATTTATTGATTCAACATATGACATCACCCTAGGGATTCTTGATGAGAACCTGGGGTGGATTCAATTCGAAAGATTCTCTAATCAGAAAGCGTCCGCCATCATTCAGACGCAAACAAATAATCTGTTGATCAAGTCAAACCTCAAGATATCCGACATTGAATCGATCATAACGGTAGCGGGACCAGGATTTTATACAGGTCTTAGGTTATCTGAGGGGTTTGCAGATGTTTTTTCCTTTAGTAACAGAAAGATTCTTTCGTTTTTAAGTTACGATATTCCTGCATACTCAGGAGTTAAATCCGGTGTGTGGATGACTAAGGCTTATCGTGGGGAGTATTTTTTTCATTTTTGGGACGAACATTCTTCCCGTAATGAACTAGTGCAGGCGAAAAATTTAAGCGATTTTATGAAGACCATCGACATGGATAACTTTTATATCCATTCCGATGCTGCGGTTGATGACATCTCCAGGCAGTATTTCAGTAATCCAAAGACAACTTTTGAACTTTTGAAAGAGAATTCAGATTCAGTCTTTGAAGCGATATTGAAGGCCCAACCTAGAATTGATTCATTTTATTTCAGAGCTCCTGAAGATGAATTTAAAGTGAGCCTATGAGACGGTTTTCATTTTTGCCGGCCGAAATAGTTTATGGTGTCTTGTTCCTTTGGATCTATTCTCTATGGAATTGGGACGTCGGTATAAAGTTTTTAGTTTCCCTGGGACTATTAATTTTATTCTTCGCTTTTAGAAGAACCGGAGTTCCATATCGGGATACATTAAAAAATGATGGAGAGATCTATCTTTCACCTGTTTTCGGCGTAGTTGAATCCATAAGAAGAGACACTACAATTTGGGATGAATTCCCTTTGACTCACGAAGTGAGAATCTCAATCGGTCCCTGGTCTGAAAAAGGTCTCTATCTTCCCACTACGGGTGAGGTTAGTTACCTTAAGGCCAACAAAGGAAAAAAAATTCCTAGAAATGCCGGATCTGAAGAGTTCTTTCTTCCTATCACTGAATTGGCCCATACTGATTTAGTACTAACTTCTAAAAATCAGGCGAAATCTTTGATGCGATTCATTGATTGTGTGTACGGTCAACGTCCAACCATTTGGTTAAAGTCAGGAGATAGGGGGCGTGGAGCGGCATGCTTTGGGAATTACCCATTTGGTGGCACTTTAATAATTTATCTTCCGCAAAATAGCGATATATTAGTATTTGAGAAAGAGCGTGTAGTGCCTGGTCAAACGGTCATTGCTGCTCTCAAAGACGTGCAATAAGGATTTTTTATGCTGATTGAAAACCGCCGTTGGGCGTTCTTCTTACCGAATACTTTCACAGCTCTTAATATGGCCTGCGGATTCGCTGCTATACTTTTGGGTTTTCAAGGTGAGTTTTATAAGGCGTGTATGTTTATCGTACTTGGGGCCGTGTTTGATAGCGTTGACGGTCGTGTTGCTCGAATGACCAACACTCAATCAGCCTTTGGTGAACAGTTTGACTCCCTTAGTGATCTTGTTTCTTTTGGTGTCTCCCCGGCCATCGTTTATTACTTTAGATTTCTAAGTGATGCTGGAAGACCAGGAATGGTTGCAGCTTTTTTCTTTATCCTTTGTGGCGCTTTGAGACTTGCTCGATTTAATGCCAATATTGATAGAAATAAATCGGATTACTTCCAAGGTTTGCCGATTCCTGGTGGAGCGACAGCAGTGGTGGGGATGATCCTTCTATCAATCGGTCTTCCAGATATTATGGATCATAGATGGCTCACTGTTAGTTACTTACTTTTTTACGCAGCTCTCATGATCTCAAATATACCTTTTCCAAGTTTTAAAAAATCTGAGTGGGTTAAAAAGCATAAGCGTCAGGTTCTTATGGTGATCTTCCTGATGCTTGCATCGCTATTTATTTATGAAGAGGTCATGATTCCTGTCATTATCACTCTCTACGTTGTCATATCTTTATTCTATTTTCTGACTCACCGTAAACGGTTTGAAGGTATATTTGAATGGCAAGAAGAGCCTGAAACTGACGAAAAGTGATTCATCATTATCGGCTCACTATTCAGTATAAAGGTACCAACTATATAGGTTGGCAGATTCAGGCCGAAAGTGTTGGAAAGACTATTCAGGGAGAGCTTAACAAGGCCCTGACTAACATTTCAAAGGCAAAAGCTCAAAGCATGGGGTCGGGTCGCACAGATTCTGGTGTTCATGCTTTAGGTCAGGTTGTTAAAGTCGGAATTGAATTAGAAATTCCACCAGAGAAGCTCCTCAAAGCTTTAAACGCTCATCTACCCGACGACATCAGGGTTATTCAGGCAGATCATTCCACGCACGAATTTCATCCAACTGTAGATGCAGTATCAAAAGAATATCACTATCGTTTTACTTCTAACCCTTACGCCAGCGCCATTCACAGTGATCTCATTACCAATATTAGTTTTGAACTCGATCTTGAAAAAATGCGTGAGGCCTGTCGGATCCTAATCGGGGAGCACGACTTTACCAACTTTTTTTGTGAAGGGACGGAAGTCACAAGCACGGTGAGAACTATATTTGAATGCGAAATGCTGGCAGTTTCTCTAGGGAGCTTGCAGCTGCTTCCGGATCACTACGTTTTCCGTATTGTCGGGAGCGGGTTTCTTAAACAAATGGTCAGGCTTCTGATGGGGGCCATCTGGAATGTTGGGCGTGGCAAAATTTCTCTTGAAGAATTCAGGGCTTCGCTCACTTCAAAACCGACTGAGAGAATGGGTATTACGGCCCCGCCTCAAGGCCTGTATATGTTTCGCGTCAATTACTGATTTCCCCCCTCAATAAATTGACTTTTTTCCGTATTATGTTAAAAAAAAGCACTCAAATTTTTTAAAATCTACCAAGAGAGAATCTATGTCTTACACCATTCAAGAAGTTAACGGTTGCACTAAGAAGTTTATCTTCAATTTCGAGAAAGTAGATCTTTCAAAAGAAATTAAAGCTGCCGTTTTAGCAAAACAAGCTGACTCTAACCTTAAAGGTTTCCGCAAAGGTAAAGCTCCTTTGGAAATGGTTCAGAAAATGTTTGGCCCGCAGATCGAGAACGATGCTCTATACCGTTTTATCTCAAACGAATATTTCGAAGCTGTTAAAAAAGAAAATATCCGCGCTATTGGTTACCCACAATTCGGTAACACAAAATACGAAGCTGATAAGACTGTGGCTTTTGAAGCAATTGTTGAAGTCATTCCAGAATTCGAAATCAAAGACGTTTCTAAATACACTTTCAAAAAAGAGTCAGAAACTGTAACAGACGAAGACTTTGAAACACTAAAGAAAAACTACCTTGCTCCAAAAGCTGAAGTCACGGAAGTTAAAGACGCTGCTCATAAACTGGCTAAAGGTGACTTCGCAGTTTTTAACTTCGAAGGTGAGAAAGCTAATGGCGAAAAACCAGACAACATGAAAGCTTCTGAATACATGCTTGAAATTGGTTCTGGTCAGTTTATTCCAGGATTCGAAGATGGAATGATTGGTCTTAAGAAAGGTGAGAAAAAAGACATTAAAGTAACTTTCCCAGCTGACTATCACGAAGCAGAACTTAAAAATGCTCCTGTGACTTTTCATGTTGAACTTCTTGAGATCAAAACTAAGAACTTTCCTGAGTTTACTGATGATCTGGCCAAAGAATTTGGTTTCGATTCAGTTGCTGATTTCAACACTAAAAACAAAGAGAGAATGCAGTCTCAGAAGAAGCGCGAGGTACAATCGAAACTTCAACAAGCCATTCTGGAAAAAATCATTGAAGACAACAAATTTGAGGTTCCTCAAGCTCTTATTGAAGATCAAAAAGAGTCAGTAAAAGCTGACCTTCAGAAGACTTTGAAGCAGCAAGGATTCAATGACCAAATGATCACTTTATACTTTGAGCGTTGGAATGATGATGTAACTAGCAAAGCTGCTTTCCAGGTTCGTTCTGGACTTGTTTTAGATAAACTTGGGAAGAAGTATAATGTTGAAGCAACTGAGTCTGATCTTGATGCAAAAATTGAAGAGATGGTTGCTCAATCTGGAATGAAGAAAGAAGAAATTTCTAAATTCTACAAATCTAACGAAAATATCAAACGTAATCTTATGTACGCTATCCGCGAAGAGAAAACGTTTGATGCTCTTATCAAACAGATGAAAATTTCTTAAGTTTTATTTTTCGAGTGCTCCTCTTTTTTTTAGGGGAGCACTTTTCCCACCAGATGCCTCTGACAAGTTCTCGCTTACATTTTCCATCACTCCAGTACACTACTTCTCCTACCTCATTTGAAACTATTTTAAGTATTCTCCCTTGAGGGACATAGTCGTAAGGGCCAAAGCTCGGATTTTTTTTATGATCTTGATTTAAACTCAAAGTCAGGCAAAGTAATGCCAAAGTAAGAAATCTTTTTTGCTTATAATAAATCAACACAAAACATAGCAATACACCTAGATTGATTTCCCATGATGGTACATGCATCGACAGATCTGCAGATAGTTTAACCAGCTGCTGAAGTAGTGATAAAATTTTAAGCCCGATTTGCATCTGCCAATCCCATAAAGGAAAGGCGAGTAGAAATAAAAGTGGCATGGCCACAGCGAAGGCCATATTCAAAAGCGGAGAGAGGATCATGATTAACGGGGTGATGAGCTCACCACTAAAGTAGGCTATTAAACTTTGAGCAAAGAAAAACCATAGAAAAAGCCAACCAGAACCGGAGTAGATAATTCCCAAAAACAAAAAGCTGTAGCAGAAACTTAAAGGAGAGTCATTCAGCGAACCCATCAGTAAATCCATTCCTAGGGCCAAAGCAAAACCTGCTTTTCGACCAAATAAATGCTGATTAATTTTAATCAGAACCATTCTTTTGAGGGCCCCTTGTCCTGTCATAGAGAAGACTCCACATCCGACAATTAATAATATAATGAGCTGCCAGCTTTTGTTGGTTACGAGCTTCATAAAAGGAAGCATCACTGCCGAGAGGTGAAAGCCTGATGGTGTAAAAAGGTGATTCAGGCCGAGACTTTTGTATTGGTCCTTGATCCATCGGGAGACTGGCGCCGATCTTCCTGTTAGCATGGATTCCCATAATTCAAGAAGTTCCACTTCAGAAGGTGAGACACGCTTTTTGGCCTCTTCAAACCGTTCGAGCTTGAATGTTTTTTGCGCCTTAAAGTAGGGATTAAACTGTTTTAACTCCTCGGCTTTTAAGAGCATAAGAAGTGAAAATGCAATTAAGACAACAGTTACAGACCAATTCAATTTCATTTGCTCGCTTGAGCAGGCCATGGGCCAGGTAAGCGATGAATAACCCCAAGATTTAACAGGGGCGAAGCTGCTGTGCAAAAGGAGAATTCCTTGCAAGCTCGACCCAAAAACGGTACTTCTGGCTGCATGAGCGACTTTACTCTTAACAGTCTCTATCCACAGATTAAAATCTGGCTTGATGAAGACGATTTAACCCGCAACTTTCATTACACACGAACACTAAGTAGTTCGGATGTGAAAATGTATCTCAAAATAAAATCACCTTTAGTTTTATCCGGTGCAGATTATTTTGCAGCTACATTTGCATCACTGGGTGCAACTGAAGAAGATTTTCTCTTCCTGCGAAATTGGGAAGGGAAGGAATTTCGCGCAGGAGAAGTCATCGAGTTTCCAAGACCGACTCCTTTTAACATTGCTGTTACAGGGGAGCGTCTTGCACTTAATCTGCTTCAACACTCCAGCTCCATATCGACATGGACTAAAAAACATGTGGATTTAGCATCTAAAAAAAATATTAAACTTCTTGATACAAGAAAGACCACTCCCGGACTTCGTTCTTTAGAAAAACATGCCGTAAGAGTTGGTGGCGGATTCAATCACCGTCTTGGTCAAACCGATGCATGGATGATAAAGGATAATCACAAGGCCTGTATGGGCGGACTCAAGGGCGCTTTAGAGTTCTTTAAACAACAAGGTGCTTTCTATAATAACATCATTGCTGAAATTCATGACCTTCGAGAACTTAAAGAAGCTCAGGATTTAGGAATTAGGCATGTCATGTTAGATAATTTTTCACCAGAGCAAATCCTCGCTGCTATGACAATTAAGTCGAAAGATACGACTTATGAAGTTTCTGGTGGAGTTAAATTTGAAAATCTTGAGTCCTATCTTATTGAGGGAGTAGATGTTATCAGTCTCGGATCCCTTATCTACTCCGCTCCAAGAGTTGATCTTTCACTAAAGTTCAAATCGTTATGAAAGATTTTTCTACAGATGTATTAATCATTGGTTCAGGAATATCAGGTCTAGCCGCGGCCATAAAATTGGCCGAAAAAAATCTTAACATCACAATTGTTACTCGTGAGAAGAAACCTGAGATCACAAATACCTACTGGGCGCAGGGAGGAATCATTTATAGTCCTAAAGACCTAAATGATCAGGAAGACCTCATGAATGACATCATGAAAGCGTCGGCCCATACCTCAAATCCTGAAGCCGCTAAAATTCTCACAACTCGTTCAGCAGAAATTATTGATGAAATACTCATTCATAAATCCCACACTGATTTTGCCAAAGATGCCGAAGGTGAGCTTTTGTTCACTAAAGAAGCCGCACACTCAAGAGATCGAATTATTTATAATGGGGATATGACGGGTAAAGCTATTCAGATTTCTCTTCTTAATTATCTTAACGATCCGATTAAATTCCCCAATGTAAAATTTCTTACAAGTCATACAGCTATTGATTTGATCACGCCTAACCACCATGGTGTGGCGATCACTCAGCGGTATGAAGAAAATCAAGTTCTGGGTGCTTACATTCTGGATCAGGAAAAAAATGAAGTAAGAAAGGTTCTTTCAAAAGTTACCATCATGGCAACCGGCGGAATCGGGGCCCTTTATCTTCACCATTCTAACTCTGAGGGGGCACGAGGCGATGGGCATGCTATGGCCTATAGAGCTGGCGCCTATGTTACGAATATGGAGTTTATTCAGTTCCATCCCACAACTTTTTATAACCGTTCTTCTCACCGCCGTTTTCTTATTTCAGAAGCAGTCCGTGGAGAAGGAGGAAAGCTTATCAATTCCAGAGGCGAAGCCTTTATGAAAAAATTTCATGAAGACGAAGAGCTTGCCCCTCGTGACGTTGTTGCTCGGGCCATTTTAGAGGAGATGATAGCTGAGAAAGAAGACTGTGTTTATCTTGATATCACTCATAAGTCTGAGGATTACTTAAAGAAACGTTTTCCTACAATTTACAGTCATTGTTTAGAGAATAAGATTGATATGGCAAAAGAGCCGATCCCTGTGGTGCCGGCTGCTCACTATACTTGTGGTGGTGTGAAAACAGATCTTAAAGGGAAAACTAATCTGAAGCGATTGTATGCTGTGGGAGAAGTGGCCTGTACCGGTCTTCATGGTGCGAACCGACTGGCCTCTACATCGCTCCTCGAAGGATTAACCTGGGGCTACATCGCAGCGGAAGATATTCTGGCCAACCTTGAAAGCCTGGACGAATACGATGCCAGCCGTATCAAAGATTGGAATCAGGCCCATGAGCAAGTGGACCTCGCTTTAATTGCTCAGGATCAATTAACTCTGAGACAGACTATGTGGAACTATGTCGGACTGTCTCGCTCTCAAAACCGTCTGGCCCGTGCTCGTGCTATGTTTATCGAGCTCCAAGATGAGATTTCAAAATTCTATAAACATGCCCAGCCGCACGATGAACTCATCGGTCTTCGTAATGGAGCAGAAGTGGCTTTCATGGTGCTGAATGCATCTCTTCGAAATAAACAGTCTGTAGGTTGCTTCTACTTAAAAGACAAAATTACATAGTAGGTTTGAAATAGGTGTTACCTAGAAGAGCGAGGTTTCGCTTGATGAAGTTGCGTCGACGAAGAACAAAGTTTGTCGGTCTCTTTGGATTCCAGCGGCGTGGGTTTGGAAGTATCGCTGCAAACAACTGAGCTTCACCTTGGGCCAGATTTTTGGCGGTCTTTTTGAAGTAGTACTGAGAAGCGGCTTCAGCGCCATAGATGCCCGGGCCAAGTTCAATTACATTTAAATACACTTCTAAAATTCTTCTCTTGTCCCAGATGTTTTCAATTAAGAGAGTAAAATAAGCCTCGAATCCCTTTCGCACAAAAGTCCGGGACGGGTAGAGGAAAACGTTTTTAGCGGTTTGTTGAGAAATCGTTGAGGCGCCCATTTTTACTTTTCGGCGTTTATTAGAATCAATGGCCTTGGCGATAGCCTCAAAATCAAAACCCTGGTGGTTTAAAAATTTTGGATCTTCAGAGGCAATAACAGCTTTTCTAAGATGAGGAGAGATTTCATCCAGGCTGACCCAGTCTTTGTGGATTGAAACCCACTTACCATCCAGCGCATATTCCCCTGATCGTAAAAGTACTAAAGGGGTGACATAAACAGGCAACCACTTGAGGGCCACAACTGCCATAATGGTTGAAACGAAAAAGGCGCACATCGACCATAAGATTAATTTTTTAATCTTTGGTATTGACCGCCTGGCCTTTGAGAATCCTCTTCGTATGTAACCCATATATTTTATTAGTATATTACAGGTGAATCAGTTCAAGACACCCGTACATTATTGCCGATTTACTATTTTCTCGTTCTGTAAGAGCAGAGTTTATCTGGAAAAATCATTCCGACTAGTGCTCAGAGTAAAAAAATCATTGTGAGAGGGGAATTTTTGCTTTATGTTGCTATGCATTGTATGGCTTTTTTACAGGGACTCTCTTGGTAATTAGTGAGGCTTCCTAGACTTTTGCTGGTCGATCCTCTAGAACTTGCCATCCACATTGATCTTAACTATTTGCAGGTGTTCCTATGAATCTTGAGCCTAAAAAATTTCAGGAGAAATCTCTTTTTTTTACATCTCTCGGATGTTCAAAAAATTTAGTCGATTCTCAAGTTATGCTCGGCCATTTAAAACTTGATGGATTTACCATCGCCGATTCGGCCGAACAGGCCGAAGTGATCATCGTTAATACATGCTCATTTGTTGAAGCAGCAAAAGTGGAATCAATCGAAACTGTTCTAGGTCTGGCCGCTCATAAAGAAGATGGGAACTGCAAAGCTTTAGTTATGTCAGGGTGTATGGCCCAGCGTTATTCAAATGAACTTGAAGGTGAGATGCCTGAAGTGGATATGTTCATCGGAACAGGCGAGTACCACAAAATTGTTCCTCTTCTACGTGCAATGGAAGAAGGTAAACTTGAAAAGAAATCATTCGTCGAAATTCCAAGATACATTCACACCGAATTTGATCCACGGTTAAATACATCTCCGTTTTATATGGCATGGTTAAAAATATCCGAAGGCTGTAATAGAAACTGCACCTTCTGCATTATTCCAACCCTTCGTGGAAAACTTCGGTCTCGTTCAGTTGATTCCCTTGTAAAAGAAGCTGAAAACCTGGCCGCAACAGGAGTCAGAGAGCTCAATTTAATTTCACAGGACTTTTCTGACTACGGTGTTGATCTTGAAGGGGGAGGAAAGAAAGAAGGCAAAAATCCCATGATCTATGAACTCCTTTCTCGCTTAGAGAAAGTAGAAGGAATTGACTGGGTTCGTGTATTCTACTTTTATCCAGATGATCTTACAGAAGATGTTATGGACCTGATGGCGACATCGACCAAGATTACAAAGTACCTTGATATGCCAGTTCAGCATTTCGCTGACGGTGTGCTTAAGCGCATGAATCGTCGGGTGACTGAAGAAGTGATTCACGAGAAAATAGCTACCCTAAGGGCCAAAATTCCTGGCATCGTTTTAAGAACTTCAATCATTGTGGGTTTTCCAGGTGAAACAGAAGATGACTTTCAAGCACTCCTTACAGGAATTCAAAAGGCCCGTTTTAACCACCTTGGTGTTTTTAAATATTCTGATGAAGAAGGAACTCCGGCAGTTCGTTTGAAAAATAAAGTTCCTCAGGAAGTTATTGATGAACGATTTGAGCAGCTTTACGAAGCTCAAAAAGAAATCGCGCGAGAACTAAATCAGGAATATCTAGGGAAGGTAATTGAGGTTCTGGTGGAAGGTGAGCATGAAGAAACTGAACTTCTTCTCCAGGGCCGTCACGCAGGTCAGGCACCGGATATTGATGGAAAAGTCATCATCAATGATGGATTTGCTAAAGCAGGAGATCTGGTTAAAGTGGAGATCACTGAAGTACTGGACTATGACCTAGTAGGAAGAATCGTTAAGTAAATCTATTGGTCTTTTTCAGAATGCTTGCGGGGACTTAGTTTCGACTCAAGCTCTTTGATTTCGTCTTGCAAGGTTGTGTGCTTTGCCTCGTGAAGTTTATAGTGAAGAAGACCATAGGCCTGTTTATCTTTGAGATCTTTCGTTAAAAGTTTTGTCTCCATCTGAGCAATACTTAACTCCACTTCTTTAACTTGAGCTGTTAGTTCTTTAAAACGAAAATCAATTTGTTTATGAAGATCATTTATCAAAGCGGCAGTCTGTGAGACTACGGCCTGCACAATCACATCATTTTCAATTTTTTTCTTTCCGAACAAACGACTAAGCATGGAATACCTCTTCCTCTCATTTTAAAGGATAAAGGTGATGACCTCTATCGAGGCAAGATTCTCCTAGTAGATGAGAGAGGCAATTGCGCCTAAACTTTTTGTATATTTAAGGAGTTATCGTGAATAAGTTGATCATCATTGTCGGACTATCGTTTTGTGTTTCTGTGTTCGCCCAGGACATACCTCTGGAGCCAGCCTGGAAAACAAAAGGTCGCGCATTAGTGAGCTCAATTGTCGGCACTCACTGGGGAGATAAATTTTTTGGGCCAGTGCCAACTCCGCCAGTCCCAGAGGTAAAACTTCCTCCCATTCCTAAACAAGTGAAGGTCTCGACAGATGTGGGGAGCTATACGAAACAACCTAAGTCACCAACGGAGTACGATCGCTTGCCTCCAGAGAGAAGAAGGCAATTTGATTACACTTTCCTTCAGGAGCTATTTCTTGTGACGAGAAAAACGGAAGCTAAAGACGAGGATCTATCTAGTTGGCTTAATACTTTAGATCAGGCTGGCTCCCGGGAAGGAATCTATCAGGCACTTACTCTTGATGAAGTTTATGCAGCATTAGAAAACCTTGAAGAAAAACCTTCCAACAGACTTTTAGATTTTAGTCTGAAATTTAGCCAAAGGTTTTTTAACCAAACGTTTAAGAAAGAAGCACTCACTCAGCTCAATCTTTATTCCCTTAAAAGGATATTTACTGAAAAAGGCCTGGATCTTTTAGAGTATTACGAGGTTCATAATTTGGATCATTTGTATCTGTGGTATGCCGTTTTTTCTTCGGAGTTAGCTGTTGATTATGGACCACTTCTGAAAACTCAGATCCGACAGGATTCAAGACTTGAATATCACCTTGAGTGGGCCAGAAGTATGCCTATTCAGCACATAAAGTCGGAGTTTATTATTAAGCTCCATACTGTCATGAATGGGCTTCAGCTTTTGGAATAAAAAAATGGATTTTCAATGTCGCAAAGTGAGTAGAGTAGTCTCTCTACTCCTAAGGCAATACCAGCTGCCGGTGGCAGACCTTTATCCATGGCAGAGTAAAATTTCATAGGCTCTGGTAATTGATATTGATAAATTTTTTGCTTCAGTTCATTCTGAGCTGTAAAACGTGTTCTCAACTCTTCGGCATCTGTTAGTTCGTTAAAACAATTACAAAGCTCTACGCCATTTATGTAAACTTCAAATCTTTCACAAACTCTGGCATCCGTTGCCTTTAGAGTAGAAAGAGCACTCAGAGGGGCCGGAAATTCATAGATCATTAGCAATGGATATTTGTTTATCTCAGTTTCTATTTTATTGAGATAAAGGAGAAAAAAATAATCATCCCATTCCAGATCGAGCTCTGGGACAGGAACGTCAGGAAAACGTTTAAGAAGTTTCTTGATTGATGGGACATCGAGGTAGTCTAAAATATCTATATCCAGAACTTTCCGGAAAAGCTCCTGCATCGTCATCTTAATCATCTTCTGATCTTTTAAATTTTTTCGAACAGGTAGCGAACTTGCAAGACAGTTCTCAATGAGCTTCTCTATATCATCCATGATCTTTTCATAGCGCTCAAATTTTCTATACCACTCAAGCATTATGAACTGATGGCGGTGTATAGGAGAGTCGGGCTCATCCCTGAAGCAGTAGCTTAGAGAAAAGAGCTTATCAATTTTTTCGTTATCATCAGCGAGGAGTTCCTTTAAGCAAAATTCTGGAGATGTATGTAGATAGCTCTTAATAACTTTATTTTTATTAACTGAGTGCAACTGAAACGGATGGATGTGCACTTCCATGCCCGGATTTTCCACGGCGGGCGGAGTTAGAACGTCCAAAAAACCTTGTTTGGTAAAGAAGTTTCGAATAAGCTGAATCAGCTCAAACTGGTAACGTAAACGCATGGATTTTCACCGTATAAAAAATGTCCTTCCCCAGCATACTCCTGCCGACTTTGAGTGGAAAGGAGCCGTGCTCTTTTTATGTAATGAAGATCATGTCTTTCTAATTAAAAGATCCGAGACTATGCCGACTCATGGGGGGCAGATGGCCTTTATAGGTGGTCATAGACACGCAACTGAAACAGATCCCTGGGTGGTGGCCCAACGAGAATTTGAAGAGGAGACTCATCTGTCCCGAGAAAT
>DLGL01000026.1:22532-28243 GCA_002482685.1 Bacteriovoracaceae bacterium UBA7695
CTCATCTGTCCCGAGAAATTTTAGATTATCTCGGATGTTTACCGGCCACAATGACAGCACGACTTCAGCCAATCGTTCCCGTTTTGGCGAGACTCAAAATTCCTACGGCCCAATTTCTCCAAGAGGTCAAAAGCAATGGAGAGTGGGACGATATCCTTGCATATTCATGGGAAGAGCTGATGAAAGAAGAAAACTGGGAGTACGCTTGGCGACATGGATTTGTTTCGAAAACTGCTGTTATGTTTCATCCTATACGCTCCGGGACTTATCTTCCCTTGGAAAATAATAAAAAGACCCACCTTCTCTGGGGTGCCACGGCCGGGATGATTTGGAGCTTCTTGAGACTTTACTTTAACAAGTAATTTGGTCCATACTTCTAACACTTTTGTGAGGATATTATTGTATGGAAAATCTATTTTCTAGCCCTGAGTACGCAGCTGCGGTGATAGCCCTTTTAGTTGGGATCATTTTCTTTTTTACTATCAAATCCAAGCCTAAACTTCCTCCTTCAGCTTCTGAAGAAAAAACGCCTATTCAAATTGTTGAACCAGTAGTTACCAAAGCTCCAGAACTTCCAAAAGTTTCCTGGAAAGATCGTTTATCACTAGGTCTTGAGAAATCCCGCTCAGAAGTTTGGGGAAAAATTGGACAACTCTTTTCTGGCGGATCTCCCTCTCTCGATGAAATTGAAGAAATACTTTATACTGCCGACATTCCAACTGGTCTTGTTCAGGAGCTTCTGACAAAACTTGAAAAAGATGGGAAAGGAAAGTCTGCGGACGAAATTCAAAATCTTGTTTTTGGATTTATGAAAGATAAGATGGAGCCCATCCAACACAATATCCATCAGGATGTGTTTACTTTTGATAGCAGTAACAAAAAGACCCGCGTATTTATGATTGTCGGTGTGAATGGTGCTGGTAAAACCACTACGATTGGAAAACTTGCCACTAAGTTAAAATCTCAAGGGGCCCGCGTGATAGTAGGGGCCTGTGATACTTTCCGTGCAGCGGCTGTGGATCAACTCCAGGTTTGGTGTGATAGGGCCGGAGTGGATATGGTAAGGGCCAAAGATGGGACAGATCCAAGTGGTGTGGCTTATGACACGGTTGCTAAGGCTTTCTCTGAAAACTACGATTATTGCCTCATCGATACGGCCGGGCGACTTCATACAAACCAAGGTTTGATGGACGAGCTGGCGAAAACTAAACGAGTCATGAGTAAGATAAATCCAGATGCCCCTCAGGAAGTTTTGCTAGTTCTTGACGCCATCACCGGACAGAATGCTCTTAAACAAGCTCAGGAATTCAATAAGGCTCTACAACTGACTGGAATCATATTCACAAAATGTGACGGCTCGGCCAAGGCCGGGAGTGCGGTGGGAATTGTGGATCATTTAAAAGTGCCTATTACCTATATCGGAGTAGGTGAATCAGTGGATGATTTGCAGCTCTTTGACCTCGATCTTTACCTCAAAACTTTAGTTGGCCTCTAGCCCATATAAGTTCCTGAAATGACAAAGTTCTTCATGGGTAGTTCGTTGACTTTTATGCGGCTATCCCCTACCTTATTTAGATGACCCAAATGAGTCAGGACACTGAGTACAATGTATTAGGTTGTAAGGTGCGGTTAAAACCGGACCAGAACGAAAGCGCAAATGCAAAAGCAGTTGTGGATTTGATTAATGCTGAAATTCAAGCGTTGAAATCAAGCCGTCCACAACTTCGAGATACAGACTTAGCGGTTTTAGTTGCACTAAAAGTCGCTACAGAAAAGTTGCAGTTGGAAGATGAGTACAAACAGAACATCTTAAAATTGGAAGAGTCTCTCGAAACAGCTTTGCAGGCATTAAACGTTGAAGCGAATTAAATGTGGGAAAAGATAATCTTCGAAGTGAGTTACTTAGAAGTTTAGGCACTCTCTCAAATGATGAGATTCAGTCTTTAAGTTTTGCGCTTACCAACCAAATCATTAAACTTTTTAAAATGTATCCTGAACTGATTGATCAGATCGGTGCTGGTTATTTACCGTTTAAAGCGGAGATGGCCCCTGTCTATCAAGTGCTTTTACATGCAGCACCTCTCACAATCGCTTACCCGATTTTAAGAGAAGGCAGTATGGGGTTCGCCATTCCAGAGGGGATGCCGAAGGGGTCAACCTGGCTTCTTCCACCTTACCATGAAGTGAAACCAGATTGGTTATTCATTCCAGGTTTAGGTTTTGGTTTGAACGGAAGCAGGTTGGGAAGAGGAAAAGGATTTTACGACCGCTACCTCGAACACTCCAGGGCAATAAAAATTGGGATTGCCTGGACTGGACAACTGAACGAAGAACTTCCAGTGGAAAGTCACGACTGCCATATGGATTTTATAATAACGGAAAAATTTTGCTGGGACGTTAAACAGCAAGTTAAGTTTTAAGGGGATAAAGAATGGATCCAATCATGATGGCCGTCATTGGTGCAGTAGCGGGAGCAGTAATTGTTTTCGTTTTACTTAACATCAAAAACTCGGCAGCACAGAAATCTAAAGAAGGCGATGCTCAGAATATCTTAATGAAGGCTCAGGCAGAAGCTGAAGAGATTCGTAAGAAAGCGGCTAATGATGCTAAAAACATTGTTCGCGATGAGCGCAATCAACTTGATCACGAAATGGAAAAGAAGAAAAAACACCTCACAGATTTTGAGCGGGGTCTGACTAAAAAAGAAGTCGCTCTAGAGCAGAAAACTGAGCAGATCACCAAAGATCAGGAACGTGTTAAATCGAAAGAAGTAGAAATCGAAACTCGAGTGGTAAAACTTGATGCCGAGATTAAAAAGAATGTGGAGATCCAGGACGAGCTTGCCAATAAATTAACTCAGGTTGCAGGATTGACAAAAGATCAGGCCAAAGCCGAGCTTATCGCTGCAGTAGAGCAAGAAGCGAAAGTTGATGCTGCTATTCGTGTTAAGCGAATTGAAGAAGAAGCGAACGAAGAATCTGAAAAACGCGCAAAAAGAATTGTAGGAATTGCAATTCAGCGTTTTGCAGGTGAGTACGTAGCTGAACAAACTATTTCATCAGTTGAAATTGCAGATGATGGTGTGAAAGGGCGTTTGATTGGTCGTGAAGGTCGTAACATTCGTGCTTTTGAACAGATCTGTGGTGTGGATTTAATTATCGATGATACTCCTGGTATTGTGACGATTTCTTCATTCAACGTTGTTCGTAAAGAAATCTCTCGTATGACAATTGAGCGTTTGATCGCTGATGGTCGTATTCACCCGGCGAAAATTGAAGAGTTCTATGAAAAATGTAAGCACGAGTTTGAATCTCGTCTTCGTGAACTTGGTGAAAAAGCTCAAATGGAAATCGGAGTGCACGGTATGCACCCGGAAATTCTTAAACTAATTGGTGCTCTTAACTGGCGTACTTCTTATACACAAAACCAATATCAACATGCTCTTGAGTCTGCATTCCTTGCAGGTAATATGGCAGCTGAATTAGGTCTTAACGTTAAGCAGGCCCGTCGTGCAGGTCTGATCCACGATATCGGTAAAGTTCTTGATGCTTCGGCAGAAGGCTCTCACGCTGTTATTGGTGCTGACTTTGCTAAGAAATACGGAGAGTCTCCGGATATCGTTCACGCTATCCGTGCTCACCATGATGATGAAAAACCAGAATCTATTCTTGCTCACTTAGTCGCCGCAGCCGATGCCCTTTCAGGCGCTCGTCCAGGTGCTCGTAAAGCCTTGAAAGAGTCTTATGTTTCTCGTCTTTCTGATATTGAAAAAATCGTTAACAGCTTTGAAGGTGTTCATAGATCTTACGCTATCTCAGCAGGACGTGAAGTTCGTGTACTGGTTGAGAATGAGAAAGTATCGGATGAGCAAACTATTATGCTTTCACGTGATATTGCCCGCAAAATTGAGCAGGAAATGTCTTACCCTGGAACGATTAAAGTTTCAGTGATCCGTGAAACACGTGCTGTAGGTATCGCTAAGTAATTTCAAACACTGAAGAGGAATCAATGGAAAGAAGTGCAATTATCACTGGTTCCTCTTCAGGTCTTGGTCTCGAAATCACAAAATTTCTCATTGAATCTGGTTACACTGTATTTGGTGGATCCCGTTCTGGAACAGAGTATGAACACGAAAATTTCTACGACGTGGAACTGGATATTACGTCTGAAGAATCTGTAGCTGAGTTCTTTGAAACTGTTCGAGAATTTACCCCAACTATAAATCTGGCGATAAATAATGCCGGGATCTGTGAGATGGCGCCGCTTTCTGAAACAACCCTTGAGCAATTTGAGTCTCATCTGGCGACAAATACAGTAGGACCGTTTCTTCTTTTTAAGCATCTGGAGTCTTTTCTCATCCAGAATGAAACTCACATCATCTCCATACTTTCTACTGCTGCTCAATACGGTTATCCAAATGTGAGTGCTTATAATGCTTCCAAATTCGGCCAGCTGGGAATGATTTCAAGTCTTAAAAAAGAGTGGAAAGATTATAAAATCCGCTTCACTAACTTGTTTCCGGGGGCTATTGATACTCCGCTCTGGGATAAAGTAGGAACAAAGTTTTCCAGAGATAAAATGCTTAAAATTAATGAATTCATGAGTGTCTTTGGATTTGTTGTAAATGCGCCCTCAACCATTCAGTTCCCTGAGCTCACTTTTCTTCATAGAGAAGGGTTTCTCGAATGAATGGATTTTTTATTTCCCGCAGAAAAACTATGGAGTTCCTTGGACTCATTGCTCTAAATGTTCTTTTTTATTTTTTGTGGAACAGCTGGGATTTTATAATCTTATTCTCATTGGGTTATGTTTGGAACTGGGTAGCCTCTCAAGAAGCAGAAATAATATTAGATAACCAAAGACGCTACAGGTTTTCTACTCTCAAAACTGTTTTCAACTTAAAAAATCTTTTTTTAAAACCGTTCATGGGTATGCCTGAAGCCGTTAAACTAATTGTTCGCACTTTACCTGCAGGAATATTTTGGTCAGCAGTCATCTTATTTAATGAGAGTGATATGCCCTGGTGGGCGGTATTCGCAGGGAGCCTCACGATTGAACTTATCCAAATTGAGCCCAAGTTATTTAAGTCCCAGGAACCTCTTCCATGAGGCTACTTCCGGTCGCATTGGCCATATTCTTTGAACTTAACGGTGAATCATTAAAAGTCTGGGTCCAAACCCGGGAGGATGATGGACCCTATCAAGGTCTTCAGGAATTTCCTGGAGGTGGTATCGAGGCTAACGAGACGCCACTTGCTGCTGCCGTCAGAGAAGTGTCTGAGGAAGTTGGAATTAAGATTTTTGCCGAAGAGGGCAAATTCTTTGGTGTCTATACTAATGAGTTACCAGGAAAGAGTGTTCTTTTGCATGTATTCTTGTTTCCCCCATCTCCTTTACTTATGGGCAAGGGGCAGTGGCTCACTGTGGAGAAACCGGATTTAAGTGCTCCTTACAAAGGCCTTATTCCTTATCCCAACCATAAAATCATCGACGACCTATTTTTGGCCCTGATATCTTGAGCTATATGACAAACAGTGTAACCCAAATCATCACCCATAGTTTTCTGCTCTCTCTGGCCTTTGGAACTCAGTTGCTCGCCCCAGTTGTGAACACAAAATTAACGGGAGTGGGTTTTTATAAACTAGGTCTTAGTATTGTTTTGACCTGTTTGGTTCTCGTTTTTGGTGTCAGCTACTACATGCAACCTGGTTT
>DLGL01000108.1 GCA_002482685.1 Bacteriovoracaceae bacterium UBA7695
AGTCCTGGCCAAGCTCTCTCAATTTTATCCCGCCCCACTTATCTATGATGGAATTCTTCAGACTCTGGATTATTTAAACTCTGAAATGGTTTCTGATGAGGGCTATTTCTTCAGTGCGCAGGACGCTGATTCTGAAGGACAAGAGGGTCTGTACTTCACTTTCACAAAAGATGAATTTGTTGAAAGTTTTCAGGATGCGCCAGAGGAACAGAAACTTAAAATCGATCAATATTTGAATTACTTCAATATCACTGAGGCCGGAAATTTTGAGCATCAGCTTAATGTTCTTTCTTTGAATCCAGCATTTAAAAACGAATATTACACCCAGGAAGGTTGGCAAGAGATTCGGGAAATCAGACGACGCCTCCTCGAAGCAAGAAAACTTCGTATGCCTCCAGCGACAGACAGAAAGGGTGTCGCCGGATGGAACTACATGCTTATCTCCGCCTTGTGTGATGTCGTTCAGTACTGCCCATTAGATGTCATTCAACAGCAAGCGATGGCGCTCATTGAATCTACAGTTGAAGGATGTTTAAAGCAGTTCATAACAACAGAAAAGACATCTGGAAAACATGTCATTCGCCATGTGAACACTCTTGAGACTCAAGCGCTTTACCTTGAAGATTACGTGAGTTTTTCTGAAGCTCAGCTTCGACTTTATGAGATTTCCGGGAGTGAAACATTTAAGATTAATGCTCTCGAGACGGCCGATTTCATCATCGGGAATTTTATAAAAGACGGCAGACTTTATCTGACTAGTATCGGAGCCTCAACTCCGGGGTTTGATAATTTAGCTGCGCCAACTTTTGATCAGTCTTACCGCTCATCGGTTATGACTTTTGCTCATTTACTAAATCGTCTTGCAGTTCTTGATGCGAAATATGATTCAACAGCTATTTTTGGCCCGACCTACGAGGAGTTTGCTCAGTTTGCTCTCACAAATCCACTGGGCCATGGGGAAGGACTAAGGGCCTTGACCTATCCAAGAGAAATTTACCGCAAGGTCGAAGTGCCTGTGAGCTGGCTTCAAAATCCAGAGTTTCTGGAAATGAGAAATCACTTTTTCTCTCGGTTTGTGATGTCATACCAATCTAACGATGCTGAAAGTTATCAAATCTGCACCACCAACTCTTGCGAGGTTCAGGGCAAAGGAATTGCTAAATTTAAAGAGCTCTTTAAAATGCAAGAGTCAACTAATGAGTAAGCGTTTAAAAATTATTGACCTCACTCACAGATTGCCGGGCCCCTTAGCGGGCAAAATCCTCTCTGATCTGGGTTATGAAGTGGTTAAAATCGAAGATGAAAAACATAAAGACCCCTTTTTATCGGGGATGTTTTCTGATTTTGATGACAGCTTTGAAGACTGGTACCGGGTCCTGAATGAAAATAAACAAGTTCTGCGCCTTGATTTCAAATCTCATGACATCAAACAAAAGATGACCGAGATTCTTAAAGATGCCGATGGTTTAATGATGTCACTTTCCCCTAAACTAAAATTAATTTTAGGTGTTGATGATGAATCACTAAAATCCATGGATCGGGCACTGGCCGCCGTTGATCTGGAGGCCTCAAAATCAGAACTCAAGGCCATGCATGATCTAAATGCACTTGCCTTAAGTGGTTTTTTATCTCTGCATGTGGCACACACTGATGCTCAGATTGTAGACCCACCCTTCTTTCCCGTGGCGGGAATCGCTTTTGGCCAACAAGTCGCAACACAAATTCTTGCAAATATTATCTCGGCCAGAGAGCGGAAGGGATTCGTTAAATCGGTCAGTTATCTTTATGAGACAGCGGAGTCCATCCTCTCCCCTTTTTGGTCTAAAGAATTACAGGCCCAAAAGCGAACAAAATTCCTGCATAACGGCGCGTACCCGTGCTACTCTCTCTACCGTCTTAAAGATGGAAACTACGCGGCACTGGCCGCCGTTGAAGATAAGTTCTGGATTGACCTTATTTCTTTATTCAAAATTCCTCTTCCTCTGGAGAACAGGTTTGATAGAGATCCCAGGGCTTTTCAGAAAGTTGCCGACGTGTTTGCCAAAATGGACACAAGCGAGATAGAAAATGTTTCTCGCGATAAAGAATTATGTCTATCAATAGTTAGGAAAATTACCTAGCCACATAAAAATTGGAGTTAGTATGTCTAAAAGAGTTATCGGGTTCCACTACACCCTGACAGATAAAACAGGAACAGTATTGGATTCATCAATTGGTGATGAGCCACTTTATTTCCTTGAAAACAGCCAACAGATCATCCCTGGTCTTGAAAGTGTAATCGCTCTCATGAACGTTGGTGATAAAAAGAAAATCGAAGTTGAAGCTGCAAATGCTTACGGCGATGTAAATCCTGAATTGGTTGTAAAAGTTAAAAAGACTCAATTCCCACCAGACGCTCAACTTACTGTTGGTGATCAGTTCCAGGTTAATAACGATGCTCACTCTCCAGTTTTCACAATTATGTCTATCGAGACAGATGAAGTGACTGTTGATGGGAACCATCCAATGGCCGGAAAAGATTTAATCTTCGACGTAGAAATCGTTGGAATGAGACCTGCAACTGCTGAGGAAGTTTCTCATGGTCACGCTCACGGATCTCACGGTCACGGCGGCCACTAGAATTTAGAAAAATTGTTTTTTAAGAAGCCCTGGATTTATCCGGGGCTTTTTTATTTCAGACTGAGTATCCCACCAGACTCTGTAACTAGACTGTACGGTTCATCTTTTACCAATAAAAATCCATCCAGATCTACATACTCGACCAGACCACCGAAAAGCATTCCATAAGAAATCCCGATGCTCGTTT
>DLGL01000092.1:0-4092 GCA_002482685.1 Bacteriovoracaceae bacterium UBA7695
GGGCCCAATTTTTGCAACAATACTCCTAGGAGAATTCTATGAGTATCTTTCTCTTAGCAACAATTGGTGGAGTCATTTCCTTGGTTAGTACCGGCCTCGGTTCTGCTCTTGCCCCTTTATTTGAGAAATGGGGGCCACTAAAAAAATACCATCTCAGCATGGATTTCGCTCTCGGGGTCATGCTCTCGGCCGTCGCCTTCTCGCTGGTAGGTCCAGAAATCGTTAAGGGTCAGCAGGTCGGATTAAGTCTCGCGGGTCTCACCCTAGGCTCAGTTTTTATCCTCATCACTGATGCCTTTATGAGAAAACCCGGAAAGATTCTTCTTATTGCGACTCTGATCCTTCATAATTTTCCAGAAGGAATGGGTGCAGGTGCTTCACTGGCGGGGATGAGCCTTCATAATGCTATCCCTCTGCAGCTCGCCCTCTCGATCCAAAATCTGATGGAAGGACTTCTTCTTACCTTGCTGTTTCAAAGTCTGGGAATGGGCCTCATGAGTGCAGTTCTTCTTGGGGTAGCCTCAGGCCTAGTAGAGATGGGAGGGGCAATGACTGCCGGTTTAGTACTTAACACTGCACTTAACTATGTACCTTTTTTCCTCACCCTCGCAGGAGGGGCCATGATGATGTCTGTCCTTCTTGAGATTAGGGAATCTATCAGTCTGAAAAGAGGTTTTAGTCGCTCTCAGTTTGTCACCGGGCTCTTTGTGATCCCCTTGATGAACGCACTGATTTAGTTATACTTATTGGATGTTTATTCTTCTTCTATTTATAAGTTTACCCGGTCTGGCGCAGATCACGGACTCATCATTTTTCCCAAGTGTAAAATCGATCAATCCAGGAGTCTCACATTTGAGACGAGATGGTTTTGTGGCCCTAGACCTCGGTAAGAAAAGTTTCAACAAACAACACGATGTGGATATACCTCAAATACAAGATGGTATCAAAACTGAGATCGATCTCACCAAACAAACTCTATTTGCTGCTGGCCGTGGAAAAATTATTAATGCAGAATTTCTTTTTGATAAAGAAGAAGGGAAGAGAAAGGAAACCATCAAGTCGACCCTCAATGGAAACCGCACCAGCTCTGATGATGCAAAATCAAGCTACTATGGAGGAACTCTTGATTTGCGCTACATTGGCTTTAGCATCGCTGGAGCAAATTACGAATACTTTAATAAATTCAGGGTTGGAGAAGTACCTGATCTCACAGCACGCGATCAAGGCAAGAAACTAAAATATACAACTATAAAAGTGGGCTCCGCCCTTAATCTCTATGGCGTCAGGATTGGCGCTTATCTACTAAACCAAAAATCTACAGGGGATTTCACGTACACCTTCTATGACCCAACTACTGGAAACAAAGGGACCACTGAAACTTACGGTGTTTCAACTGCTGTTAATGGCTTCGGCGCTGGAATTGGTTTCACTCTTCCAAAATTCAGATCTGAATTAAGTCTGGAGAGGATGTATGGAAACAAATTTGATATTTCCGATGATTATCCAGCGGATATCAATAAACCTAAGGCTTCAACCAGAATGTCGGTGATAGCCGAAGCCAAAATCTCATTCATCGCTGTTGGTATTCGCTTCAGAACTATTAAAGGAAACTACGCCGATCTTGAGGACATAATTTCTTCAAACTTACTTTACGACACTGTAAGTGAAGATGATCTGAGAACTGAAACTTCCTTTAACTTTAGTTTTGGTAACAGCAAAGGCTTCTCTCCCTCAGCTTTTTATACCCAATCTACTGTGAACACTAAAGAAGTAAGTCCCGTTTTTGATAATGGTTTAAAATACAAAGCAGTGACCAAATCTAGTGCCTATGGAGTCAACTTAAGTTACAAATTTTAATCCGACGTAAGCTTCAGTCCTAGGATTGAAACCAATAGCAGAAAGATAAAAAATATTCGCGCAGGACTCGCTGATTCTTTAAAAAGAATAATGCCCAGTACCGCGGCACCTAGTGCTCCTATACCCACCCACACCCCATACGCAGTGCCGATAGGCAGAACCTGACTGGCCTTTGAGAGCAAAAACATACTTAGTGCAAGTGTGATGAGAGTGAAAATTGAGGGAGCAAGTTTAGTGAATCCTTCAGTGTACTTGAGTCCCATCGCCCAACAAATCTCCAGAAGGCCCGCCAGAGCGAGAAGAAACCACGACATAGTCACAGACATAAACATCTCCAGGATTGAAGTCAGCACCTAGAGTATAACTGAAATGGCCACCAGTCCACTTGCGCAAATCTGGTGGCCTCTTATTGACTATTAGTATTTAACCCAATTGCTACATTTTTCTACATCATTACAAACGTATTGAGTTTCAGAGTTAGAGCAGTACTCACTTCCGTCTTCAAAATCATAATCATAATCAGTGCAAAAAGACTCATGACCACAAACTTCAGTTGTGTATCCGCTCTCGCAGCGGTGATTTAATTCCCAGACTAGTTGGTAAACAATTAAAGCTGCAATCGCAACAATACCAGTAATGATCCCCGCAGCAGCGATTCCCCCTGACCAACTAGCTCCCTGGACTCCAAGTTTGTTTTCCTGAATAGCCTTTGCAATATTTTGGGCAGAAGATCCACCCTCGGCCGTCAATGCTGCTGCTGCCTGTATTGCAGCAAGTTTCTTTTTATCAAAAACGCGGGATTCCACATATTTCATCAAGATGTCGTTAGTCATTCCTTGCTGGTAAAGTGCTTCTATTTTGTCGGTAAACTTCTGTGTGAATGCTTCGGCCACTTTAGAATCTTTTTGATCCCAGTCTACCACCATCGAATACTCATAATCATTGATGGCAGCTTCAAGACCTTCGCGTACAGTTGCCGCCATTGCCTGTGAGGCGAAACATAAAATCAAAATCCAAGTTAAAAACTTCATATAATTTCCTTTTCATCAAATCGTTTTAGTATTCGCAAACGTAGTCGACATCGTTGGGGTAAGTGACACTTGTAGGACACTTATCATCACGTGCAGTAATAATCAGGACAACCAATTCAAATACAACGAGAGATAAAACTCCATAAAGTAGTAGACTCTGAAGCTGCTCTGGAGACCAGCTTGAGCCACTCATGTAGAGATGTTCAGAAGAATTCTCGAGCATCTGTTGGGCCAGCTCTAAGTCAAGATTCCCATTTGCATCCTTAATTGAATCCAGAACATTATCGTTCAATTTTAAAGAGTATGAGTTCTCAGAGATAAAGGCCTGCAGATCATTGGCAGAAACTTTCTCCTGAACAACAACTTTTTTTAGCTCTTCAGAAAAATTTGATCTGATTTTTTCAAGCTGGACCTGATCTTTTTGGTCCCAATCTACCGTTAGTGCAAATCGATATTCATCGACAACCGATTTCAGACTATCCTTAGGAGATGCCCAGGCGAAGCTTTGTAACAAAAGACTACAGACAATCACTAAATTTAATTTTCTCATTATACGTCTCCTTCAATTAGACGGGCGCAACTTATGCTAGCGAGAGAAACAAAAGCAATTGTAAGAGAAAGTTGTAAGACTAAAATAGAGAATCTAAAAACTTCAGTAGCAAACTGCTACCAAACCGGGGACACTCTGATACTAAAAAACAATTGCGCCAAGCATTAATAAATACAACATTTGTGAATTCAACTCTGTTTAGATATAAAACCTTATGAAATTTCTTATCCCCTTGCTTCTTTTTGTATGTAACTTTTCGCTGGCGCAAACACGCCTTGAGATTATTCAAATCGGCCACCCCACTCTCCGCGCACAAGCAAAAGAGCTAGCACTCCCTCAGGTCGCGGAGCCTTCTTTTCAAATTTTTATCGACGACATGGTTCATACGATGAAAAAGGCAGGCGGCGTTGGTCTGGCCGCCCCTCAGGTCAACCAATCCGTGAGAATGTTTGTGATGAAAAGTGGATTTCAGGTGCCGCTGACAATTGTTATCAATCCTGTAATCGAATATTTAACAGAGTACGGTAAAACCAACTCTACCGAAGGCTGCCTCTCCATTCCTGGTCAAACTCTAAAAGTTGAGCGCTATAAAAGAATCCGCATGAGTTATTGGGACCGAAACGGTCAATACATCACTGAAGAGATAAAAGGATT
>DLGL01000092.1:4143-4626 GCA_002482685.1 Bacteriovoracaceae bacterium UBA7695
ATGAGTATGATCACCTAAATGGTGTTCTGATTACTGATCTGGTTCAGCAGATGTTTACCGAAATGGATTTTGAAAACTACGTGAATGCACCCTTGATGTAGACTATCCAAGTTCTTCAGTAAAAATTTTCTCGGTAATCTTCCAGAACTTCCCCTGCTTTCGGGCAATCACAAAGGCCGGCATCCGAAAAAGTTTCTGGTACTTTATTACTTCCTCGGAGGAGGTAATATGATCACTTAACTCAGGTCGACGCAGATGAGATCTTAAAAAATCAATATTAAACTTCTTAAGACTGGTTGGGTTATTCAAAAAGTGAAACTCAGAAAAGTAGTGAGAATCATAATCAAAGTATTTAATCTCAATAAACGGATTTCCATTCTTGTCATTGCGCTCTTCCAGCTTAATCATATCTGGCTTCATGACATGAGCATCTTTAGAAAGTTTGGCCTGTTTTAACTTAGCATCCGCATCTATTAAAAGTGC
>DLGL01000054.1 GCA_002482685.1 Bacteriovoracaceae bacterium UBA7695
GGGGAATCACTCAAGATGACCGTTTCAAATGGGCAGAAGGTATGGATGTTCCGGCTTCTATTACCGGAACATCCATACCTTCTGCCCATTTGAAACGGTCATCTTGAGTGATTCCCCAAGGATTTCCGTTCTTTTTGATTTTGTTTGTAGCGTCCGCTGCTGCGGGAGGAAGATCTCCCAGAGTCAAAGCTTTGTAGCGTTTAAGATCCATAATAACCTGAACGTGCTCAATGTTGGCAGGGCACTCTTCCATACAGGCGCCGCATGTCGTACAAGAATCAAGCTCATTAGAAGCGTAGATCGCGAGTGGATCCCAAAGGTTAATATCCTCACCTAAAACGGCAGTGGCAGCACCTTCCGCAGGAGTTGCGTGAGTGACACCAACTGTTGTGTTGCCGGACTGATGAAATAAAACGTCACGCATCTTTGTGATGATAAGTTTTGGATCAAGTGGTTTATCTGCCAGGTTGGCCGGACAAACCTGAGTACAACGGCCGCATTCAACACAAGCAAGAGTATCAAGACGCTCTTTCATTGTGAGTTCAGAAGTTTTTCCCAGACCAAAGGTTTCTGCATTTTCATTGGCAAAATCCATAGGGTTCAGGACAGCTCCCCGGCGGTAGGGGGTCAGAAGTGCATTTAGAGGAAGAGCAACAATATGAAAAAACTTCGAGTAGGCCAGACTTACGATAAAGGCCATGGTGTTCAGCATGTGAACCATCCACAGAACTTTGTAAGTTCCTGCCCACGTTGCTTCGGAAAGACCGAATGTTCCGAAGAGTTGAGCTACCACAAACCCAACCGGAGAGTAGAATTGCTCCATCGGTGTCATACCGGTGGCCCAAAGACGGATACCTTCCAGGACATAACCAATAACAACCAGAGCGATGATCATGCCGTACATGAATTTTTCTTGGTTCGGTTTCGTTGCCGTTAAGTAAGCCGGATTTTTTATATAACGACGATAGTAAGCCAGTGCCACACCCGCTAAAACAAAAATACCACCCACATCGGCGAGAAAAGAGACGATGATGTAAACAGGACCTTTATAAATTTTAAAAGGAGTATCGGCATGGATACCCACAAATTCTGTCGCAATGAATAGAGTCACAAAACCATAGAAAAGAAACGAGTGATAGATACCTACAAACGGATCCCGTGTAACTTTACCCTGGAAAAAAATTGTTCGAAAAAAATTCTCAAAATTTAGTTTCTTAGGAAGAATTTCTTTAAAGCTCTTTCCTTGAGTAACAAACTTGAATTTTTCAAAAAGACCCTTGGCAAAGATTGCAGAGGCAATTACGAAGCAAGCATACATTGCCACCTTCATCCAAAAAGGAATGAGCCACATAATTTCCCGGGTAGCTTGTGCGTCCATTAGTATCCTCCATCACGCTGCGTATCAATTTAATCATAAATGTCTCTGAGACATTTATCTAAAATTGTTTATAATCAGACTATTATTTTATCTGGCGGATGGCACGATGGATAGTTCTTTCCTTACTTGGATCCATATCAGCTTGGGTCTCTTTGCTTGCTTACAATTTTTGAAAATAATCATACAGTTTGGACTACCGAACCATCCTGCACGCCTAATTGCTTATGTAACCTGTCTCTCAACTGCTGTTTATTTTTCGGCCCTGGCGCTGACAGATTTAAATCTCCTTAGTCCTTGGATCTGGATGAAGTGGAGAGCCTTGCCTCTCATCGCCGGGAGCTTAAGTATTCTTTTACAGAGCATTATCTTTTTTGGTGGTTTTCCACTCATCTATCAAAAAGTTATGGCACGTGTGCCAGTGATGGCCGCTTTGTTATGTTTTGCTTTTTTTCCCCTTTATGCTGATACCCTGAGCAGTCTTTTTCTATTGGTCGGTGGGTTATTCCTTATCATTTCAGTAAAGAAAGACCGGCATCTCAAGCGCCTCTATCTGAAGTTTCTTTTCATGTTCTCATGGTATCTGATTTTAATGGCCACTAATAACTACACTGCCTACGTCCTGGCCCAGCTTATTTTATTTTTGACTTTGTTTTACATTTTCTTATTTGAGAAGAGTGTATGCTTAACTGCACTGGTGGACGATTATAAAGCGTCCGCTGAAGGAGAATCTCGATGAAGTGGTTGCTGATTTTATTATTTGTATCTGGTTGTGCTCAGGTCACCAGTCTTAATATGCAAAAGCATGAATTTGGAACGCTACCTACTAAGATCATTTGGTTTCAAATAGCCGGTCTCGAGGAAGAGCAACTTACGATGCTTCGATTTCAATATTCAGGTGAAAGAAAAACAGCTTTTGAAGAAAGTAACTGCATTGGAAAAAGTTGGAACTACAATCTTTATAATTTAAGAAACTCTGCGGAAGGTAGTTTCTTATCTCAACTCACAGGTAAAAAGAATATAAAGATGACTTGTGAGGACGCTGACCTTAGACCTATCTGGAGTTATTTAAGTGGAAATGGCTATAACACCGGAATTATGGAGATGGGATCAAGTAAGACCCAGTCGATAGTTTCCGTTAATGAGTGTGGAGAAAAAGGACTCGTCTTTCTGAGCTCTCTGTATTTGTGGCTTCGAAAGCCTGGACCTACTGACGCCGCCACATTTCATTTTAATGAACCTGCAGTATTAAAACCTAACCAGTTAGTTTATGACCGTACTTGCGATTTAAAAGGTTGTTCGTCTTCAATAACAGAAAACTTTAAAACTCTTTACCAGGGCCTATCCAAAGTCTCATCAAAGCACTTCATGCTGATCAGAGATTTTACTTATCTGGCCGCTTTGGACCGAAAAGATTTTGTTTCCGCAAGAATCATTCTGGCAGATCTTGAAAGATCTTTGGCGGAAGCTCTTGTGTTATCTAAAAAGTCTCAGGATTACCTGGTCCTCGTCACAACAGGAGATTCTCGTTTTGTGGATATGCCCGATCAAGGAAAACAATGGTTTGATTTTGAGAAGAACAATATAAAGCCGCAGATTAAGAGAACTAAGCTCACCAATCTGGTTCTTGCTACAGGAGCAAGATCGGAGAATTTTTGTGGAATCTATGATGATTCACAAATCTTTGAAAGAATTCTAAGTGGACCTAAGCAACTGGGGCTTGAGCTCAAATTTATAAATCCGTTTAATTAACTGCCCTGAACATCTGCGCGGGTAATATTGTAGGCTTTGTGACAGTAGTCACATTTTATTTCTACTGAGCCCGTTTCGCTAAATAGTTCATCCAGATCCTGAGAATAGAGTCCTCTGAGATTCAGTACCATCCGGTCCATTGAGCAAGGACAGAAAAAATCAACTTGTCTTGAGCCCAGATAAGAGTAACCCTCATCTTCAAATCGCTTAACTATTTTTTCGATATCGTCAGAAGCCATTGAGAAAACTTCCTGAAAGAAGAGCTCATTCTTTTTGATATATTGTTTACGAGATTCAGTCTCATCAACTTGAACATTTATATTCAGGGGGGGAAGTTTAGTTACCATGAGTGATTGGTCAGATTGATTGGCCACAATGACCTCAGAATTGGTCTGATAAGACTCATTGAAAATCTGGTTGATAACTTCCCGGGTGTCCAGGTCCTTCAGTTCAAGCATGGAGGTGTAGGGCACAGCATGATGACCAGTTTTAGTGATACGGATCTTACCAGTCAGGCGATTTGGGAAAAGATTAAATTCCTCAGGCAGCAATAATGTTCTGGTTTGACCGACACTATTTGTTTCAATTTTTAGTCGAAAATAAGGCTCCTCTGAGTCAATATAAATCCCCAGGCTTTCACCTGGCTTCAAAAAGAAAATGATAGGCATGAGTCCAAGGAGGGTGTCCCTGAAATAGGCAAAGCCATTTCCCTGTTTTGGGTGCAGTAGGACGAGGTCGTGGATGAGTTTTTGACCCTCGAGAAAGTTGAGATTTACTCCACTTTTGTGGTCGAGAAAACTATAAAGACGACTTGTGGCCAACATGGGATCTCCTGGATTTATAATTTATAGTACAGCTATTCTTTTTTGTTAATCTTTCTCTTGGGCAAGGGTAGAATCTCACCATCATGATGCAGATCGTTTATTTTTCCCGAAAGAGTCAGTTCCTGACTGAAATGCAGAGCATTTCCGGCGAGAAGCTCTACATTACGCCTAGTCCCGCCAAGGCAGATGGACTGCGTTCATTATTTACCGAGAGCTCGACTTCGGACGTGGTGACCATTGCCAAATTTACATCTGAATTAGTGAAACATCTTTGGGCTACCGGGGATGAGCCGCAAGTAAAGCGCAAGGCTGACTTGTTACTCATTTTTGGGATTCTCAAAAATAAATACCTTCCAGAACTTGGATTTGAACAATTCACTCAGGCCTATAATTTATTTTCGGATCTTAGAAGTTTTAGCTTGAACGAAGATGCATTGAGTTCGGTAATGGAAGAGCAGTCACCTGAAATTAAACAAGCGGTCGAACTTTTCTGGAGGCTTCTGGTTGCCACAGGTTATCTGGATGAGCACGGGGCTTATCAGGCGATTTCTGAATCTCTCCGCTCAAGTGATGAGAAAGAGGAACTGAAAAAAACTTATATATTCTGGGGTTTTCAGCATCTAAATGGTCAGCAAGTGGATTTGCTCAAAGCTCTGAGTATCCGTTATAAAGTCGTCATCCCATTCCCTTTGGTCTTAAAAGAGAAGCTTAAAAAATCTGACTGGCTTAGCTGGCTTAGAGAATCTCGAGTGGATGAAAAAGACCTGGAGATCATTCCAGAGTCGCCTAAAGCTACGTGGTATAAAGTTAATTCTCGTGAAATCGCGATGAATCTTAAAAATCTGCTTAGGCCCAAAGATCAAATTGTTTTAGGCGTTTCAAAACTATCAGCACTTCATCTGGATATTGCTCCTTCAAGGGAAGTCTTTTACAAAATCCCTCATCAACTAATCGAGGCGGAACTTCAGGAGCTTAGCTATGAACTAAAGCTTCATATGAAGAGCACTACAGATTTCTCGGAGCTTGAAAGATTTTTAAATGAGAAAAAAACCACTTCCTTCAAATACATGAAGGCCCTTGAACTTTACCGCGAAGCTCTGAGTTCCATCCGCGACCTCACAGATGAAAACATCAAAGTCGATAGATTTTTTTTAAAACTTTTGCAGGAAGTGGTGGGACTTAATCAACCCCGGACTTCTTATGTTGCAGTAGCCTCCCATGAACTTACTATCGATCTAAAGGATATGTCCTCTCTTGAAGATGTGAAACGAGACCGGAGAGTCATTCTGTGCGTAGATGACCGGTTTGATGAAATTCAAAGTCTGGGGCAGAATTATACTGAGACCATCCAAAAAGCTTTATCTTCATTGGGGCCATTAAAACGTAGTGAGCTTGAGCTTCTGTTTAAACAGTGGGAGTTTTGCGATTTGTTTTCTCAGGCAGAGGCTCTCGTTCTCATGTCGGAAGCAACGCTTAAGCACAGTCTGATCTGGAAGAGACTTTTTTCCGGAGTCGAGCTTACTCCTGTTGATAAGGTCGCTACTCACGAAGAGAGAAAACTTAAAGATCATTTAGCAGGAAATAATAATCTCAGCTTCTCCGGCTCATTTTCGGCCAGTAAGTTTCAGACTTATCTGGATTGCCCCCGAAAATTCTATTTTAATTATGTGGATAAAATATTTCCCCGTGTTTCTCTTCAGAATGATTTTGATTCCCTTATTGCAGGAACTATTTCCCACAAGATTATTGAGGTTTTTCATAAGGAACATCTTTCGGAAGAAGATTTACCCTCCCTTACCAAGAGGATCATGAATGAATTTATCAAAGAGGAGAAGCTCTCTCTTTCACCTGAGAAGTTTCTTAAGCATGAACTTATTTTCAATCAAAGATCTTTAAACGGCATTAATTTTCTAAAAAAAATAAATGAGATTATTGGTTCGCCTGTAGCATGGTCAATTGAAGAAGAATTTTCTTTTACAGATATCTACAAACTTAACGGAAAAATTGACTGCATTGGACGCCATGGGAACACTATCTTCCTGATGGATTTTAAATCCACTAAGTATGGTGCTTCTTCCAATAAAGAAGTGGAGCAACTGGAGAGTTTGCAGCTCTGGGCTTACGCCAAAGCAGCTTCGAGAAATGTAGAAAATTTTGAAAACCAGTCAATTGTGCTGGGATTCATTTCATTGGATAATCCCTCAGAATCTAATTTGCTTTTAACAGATACCGAACTATTCGACCGCCTTAAAAGTGCTAAGCTGTGCAAACAGCAAATTTTTAAAACGCCATTTCCTGAACTATTTAAATCTGCTCAGGATAAGATGCTTTCGGTTTCCAAAGATATCGAAGCCGAAAAAATCTATCCAGCACGTCCCAGAAAAAGTGATGCTTGTACTTATTGTGAACTCAACAAAGTGTGTATTAAAAGTGAGTTGAGCCTATGAGCCGCTCACCTAATGCTGAACAACTATTGGCCATCGAGCACCAGGGTGGAGTTCTTCTGAGAGCAGGGGCAGGATCGGGAAAAACCTTTGTTTTGGTAGAGCATATTGTTTACCTCACTAAAACATGGATTGAGGAGTTCAAAAGGGATACTACTCTTAGCTTCGAAGAGTTTATCCGGCAAAAGTTTTCTCAAGTGGTCATGATGACTTTTACTAAGAAAGCCGCTGGTGAGATGAGCATCCGCTTGAATGAAAAATTCCTTGAGATTTCTGAAGCCACTGAGAATGATAAGGATCTTTGGAAGTTTGCAAACGATTCACTTCCCATGTTAATGGTTACAACCATCGATGGATTTTGTCGCAAACTCATAACTGCCGGCTACTTTCCTCATCTTTCCACTGAAGCCAAGGTTATCTTCACACCTGAAAGAAAAGATCAGGTAAGTGAGCTACTTGAGGCATGGTTTGAGAAAAGATCTTTTTCCGTTTCTCAGGAAATGCTTGAGATTGTTGTTCGTGAGAAAGAAGTATTACTCAATGCCTTTTCTAATGTATTTAATGATCCAGGTTTAAGACTTTCCTGGAAGAGTTTTTCCCTGGATGATTCAAGACCTGATATGTTGGGTAAAGTAATTTCAGATTCATTTAAGCTCAATGACCTTGCTAGTGCACTGGCAAAGATCCATTCTCTGGATTTACCTTCAGAGTCAGAGAGAAGCCCCTTTGAAATGAGTATGGCTTCACTTCAATCAACAGGTCTTCCTGAAGTGACTTCCGTGGAAGTGCTCAAAGTCTATTCCAATGAGTTTGCCGGCAAGAGACTTACGGCCCAAACAGGTAAGAAAAAGTGTGAAGCCTATGATGTCGCCCATGCTGCCAGGAAGGAACTACGGGACTGGACTGATTCCTGGATGCCGGAAATTGAGCTTTATATTGAGCACTACGATTCCAAAATTCTACCTTGGATGAAACTTTGCCAGGAGCTTTTTAACTGGATTGATCAGGGTCTTGATCCAAATCAAGGTTTAACCTTCGGCGATATTGAATACCTAGTGGCCTTGGGACTTGAGAACAAGGATGACCTATCGCGGATTCAAAAAACCTATCAATATTTTATCGTTGATGAATTTCAGGATACCTCTGCTCTCCAGTTCAGAATTGTTCAGCTTCTAATTGGTAATGATTATAAAAAGCTCTTTTGCGTGGGAGATGCCAAACAAGCAATTTATGGTTTTAGAGGAGGAGAACTCTCAGTCTTTAAAGACTGCGCCAAACTTGTTCCTCATGTGAGAACACTTGCTAATAATTATCGATCACTTCCAGATATCATTCATTTTAATAATTCTCTTTTTAGAACTGTCCTTCCCCTTGGCCAGGGCTTCGAAGGTTTAGACGCTTTCTCAGTCGAAGCTGAAGATCAGAATGTTCCCACAGAATTAAAGCCTAATGAAATTCCTGGGGAAATTGAAATTATTTCAGCCAATCTAGAAAGAGATCTGGAAGTAGAAGAGAAATTTAAAAATGAACAGATCAACAGGATTGAAGCTCATTTAATCTCCGAATCCATTCTAAAGGAAAGAGAACTTCACCCGGCCAATGTCTGCACTATTCTTTATAGCAAACTTAAACCCAGTATGGACCTCATCCGTTTTTTAATGGATAGACACATTGGCTTTACCGCTCAGTTTAAAATTGATCTTATGGATGATCCGGTCATTGGAATCTTCCTGTGTCTATTAAGGCGTCAGTTTGATTCTAATGTTCAAACTAAGGACCGCTATCCACTGTTCCTTATTCAGAGTTATCTCTCAATTTTGGGTTTAAGTCAGAGTCTTAAACTTGATGACCTTAAAGCTTTTGATCTTGATGTTAGGTATTGGGGACTAGTGGAAGGTTTCAGGAAGTTTCTTCACTCACTAGGTGTGACCAATGAGAATTCCGATATTAATTTAAAAGTTATTGAGACCATTACGAATCTGTACCATCAGGATCCTGAATCGGTGATGGTACAGATTGCCAAAGGTGATAATGACCGCATAAGCCTCGATTTGCGCTCGGGAGATGATTCTCACATGGTTCAGATCATGACTGCTCACGCTTCTAAAGGACTGGAGTTTGATACAGTTTATTTGGGTGGAATCTACACTAATGGCAAAGAAACCATAGATGGGGCGCTTTTTGGTGATATGCCAGGCAGCTTCAAGTGGTTTCTGGACCTTTCTCAAAGAGATAAGCGATCTTCACCTTTTTATTTATTTGAAAATGAGCTGGCAAAATATAAAAGCTTCTCTGAATCAAAACGACTTTTTTATGTGGCCTGCACCCGTGCCAGGAAAAAAATCGTCTGGGTGAGCCTGGGAATTCCGGAAAAAAGTTTCAGTATCCCTGCCAATAGCTGGATTGATGGGCTTAACCATTGGTTTGGATTGGGCCTGAGTCCTGAATGTTCGACTTCAGTTAAAGTGACTAATATAGAAAATTTTGACACCAGAGGATTACTTAATTCTCAATCCCGACCTCAGCTTCCTCTTTTTTTCCATGACTCCGTGGGATTGTTTTCTAAAGGGGAAGGTCGAAGTGAATTGAGTCTGGCCGCTGAATTAAGTGTCACACGCCTTAATTCCCTTATCGATTGCCCGAGAAAGTTTTATTTCGAGAATATTTTGAAACTTGCAGGAAACGATAAAAAAAATCTCTATGTAGAATCTTCGGGTGATGAACCAGAGGAACTTGCAGTGGTCATTCGCTCATCTTCAGAGCGTGGAACTCATATTCATGCTCAGATAGCTCACGGAATTGATCACAACTTCATAGTTCCCCGCGAGAGTTTTTCAACAGAACAAAAAGCACCAATTGAATGGGCCTTGAACCAACTTAAAGAGCTGGCAGCAGATTTTGAATTGGTGGCCGAAAAACCGTTGAAATTCAAGTTTTTCAATTTCATGATCTCTGGAATTCCTGATTTAGTATTAATTCCAAAAGGAAATCAAAAAGCTCAGATTTGGGATTTTAAAACCGGACGAATCACTCCGGAGGCATTAAGCCATTATTGGATTCAGTTAAAAGTATATGCTTACGCCTTGTATGAACTGGGTCGCATCCCTCATAGCTCAGAAATAGAACTAAAACTCGTCTTTGTAGATCAAAAACAAACTCTTACTGAAACCATTACCCGGAGCCAGTGTGAGACCGACCTCTATCCACTTTGGCGCTCACAAAATGAACCATGGAAAATCAATCCTGATCATTGTAGTCAGTGTCCCTATGGTGATATTTGCCCTCGATAATCCGAGAACTTGCACCTCTTTTTAAGCGTGTTAGAATTTTAGTTAGCAACCAAGTCTAACAAGTGAAGTGTACAATGATGAAAAAAGTATTCCTCTTACTATGCGCTGTTTTAATGAGCAGTCTCGTTCTTGCCAATGAAAAATCAGTTTATGAATTTTCCTGGCTAGATAAAGACAAAGAGATTTATGTTTTACAAAACAGAAGATTTAGAAAAATCGGCAAACTCTATATAGGTGCTAATGGCGTTAAAACCACCAGTGGGGCCTTTGTTGATTCTTATGGAGCTTCTGCCCGTGCCGNNGGATACTTCTTCTCAGAAGACTGGGGTATCGAAGGGGTTTTCGGTAAAAATTCAGGTAGTGAAAACAAAACTGCTAAAAGTGTTGAAGAAACTGCTTCAAAAGCATTTTACCGAAAGGTGGATACCTACATGGGAGCGATGCTGATGTGGTCTCCCTTTTATTCAAAAATTAATACTTTCAATAAAGTTTTTTATTATGACTGGATGTTCGGGCTAGGACTTGCCAGCATTAAGTCTCTTGATAACCGGAATGAAATTGGGGCGGGTGCCGGTACAAGTCTCAGTAGCGAAAATCATATAGGTATCATCTGGAATACGGGCCTACGTTTTTATTTAAACGATAATTGGTCAATCCGAATGGATTTTACCGGACTTCATGCAAAGCCTAAAAATGCTTCAGCCGTGAATGGAAATAATATTTCTACCAACTCATTGTTCAGTAACTATGATTTGGGTGTCGGTCTTAATTACGCTTTCTAAGATATAAGCTTAAAAAAAGGAGAACACTGATGTTCTCAAAAATACTTCTTACTCTTTTTATCACTTCCACTGCTTTGGCGTCTTATGACTCTGCGGAAAAGCAATATGGAAAAGGCACGATTTCCTTAAGTGGTTACCGAAGAACGATTATCGAACTAGTTAATAGTGGATATCACTTCTCGGCTGTCCCATGGATGAAGGATTTCCTGGTGAAAAACACTAAAACTCTGGATGCTGACTTAGAAGAAGCTTTCGATAAAATGCTTTATGTTACCGGTGTTAAACCTTTTGAATCCCTACCCGAGGAGATTCTTTCACGTTCTACATCAGGTAACATTCGCTACATCCTTGCTAAACGATTACTAAAACAAAACAGGCTTCAGGATGCTCTTACTTTACTCAACAGAGTAAATGGAGATCACCCAGCTTATCCGTATGTTTCTAATATGAAGGGAACAATTTATTCTTCTTTGGGGAAATCTGGTGAAGCTGAAACACAGTTTAAAGACTGTATCCGCGTTTCGGAACGGGCAAGCGGCAATAGTGATTCCCGTCTGCAAAAATCCCAGCTTCTTCTTAATAGAGACTATTGTATAGCAGGAGTTGCAAGAGTTCAGTTCGCTTCAAAAAACTACCAAAAAGCAGAGTTTAACTATCTTGATGTCCAGAAAACGTCTTTTGTGTGGCCCGAGATTCTTTTTGAGGAAGCCTGGACTAGTTACTATGTAAAAAACTACAACCGCACATTAGGTAAGCTTGTTTCTTATAAGGCTCCAGTATTTGATTTCGTATTTAAACCTGAAGTTGAAGTGCTGACAGCTCTTACTTATATGAAAATGTGTCTTTATGAAGATGCCAAAAAGACGGCCGATGACTTCTATTCGACTCTTTTTGAGCCTTCAAAGGATCTCAGAACATTTATTAACTCGCGTGGTAAAGATTATCGATACTACTATAATCTAGTTGCTGATAATGAAAAAAATAAGGCCATGCCGTTGCCAATTCTTGAATCAATCTTGAAATCGATTCGCAAAGAGGGGGCTTTCCTCGAAATGAAAGGGGCCCTATCTATGGCAATGGCGGAATATAACCGTTTGGCCAAGCAGAGGAAGTCCGGTTTTCGTTCTAACCTTATCCGTAATATCAAAGTTGTATTAGGCGAGTATAGAACAGTTATCGGTGCTTATGTACGATCTGGTTTGGTTTCAAAATATAGTGAACTCTATTCTGCCTTTGAAAGTATGAGCTATATTAAACTTGAAATTCTTGCTTTAAGAAAAGAGCGCCTATATCAAACCGATACAAGCTTGAAGGGTAAAAAACGCGGGGACGTTAAATACATCCAACGAAATGATAAGCAATATTTTTGGACATTTAATGGAGAGTTCTGGGCCGACGAGCTTGGAGACTATGTTTTTGCGCTGAGGTCTGAATGTTAAAGTTTTTTTTCTTTCTACTCTTTACACAAGCGGCTTTTTCTCAGAAATTATCTATGGATGAGAGACGCAAGCAGATCATCTCGATTGTAGATGACGAAATTTCTGAAGTTACTCGGATTGCAAAACAAGAAAATTTTGGTAACCCTGATACGCTTCTGCGCATCTCTGAATTGAATCTTGAAAAAGGACGACTTTGGAGAGAAACAGAAAATGAGAAGTATCTCGCAGTCCCACTGGATGATCGGCGTCGGATAAATCGGACAGACTTTTTTAAAAAGTCTTCGCAGTATTTTGATGCTGCAAATGATACGGCTGAATTAGTTGTAAAAAGATTCCCTCGTTATAAGGCTTTGGCAGAAGTTTATTATATTCTAGCCTACAACAATAAAGAACTTGGTCAAAATGATAAAGCACAACGGTACTTTAAACTTGCAGCTGGAAAGTCTAATTCAAATTCAAAAATTGCTCTTAAATCAAAGTCAGCCTTAGCGGATTACCTTTATAATTCTAATAAATATAGAGAAGCAATTCCTCTTTATGAACAGGCCCTGGCAAAAACAGATGAAAGATTCTGGACTAAGGATGCTTTCAATCTTGCATGGAGCTACTATAGAACTCAAAATTTTGATAAGGCCATCAGCCTTATGCGGGATATTCATAAAAAAAGTGCCAACAATAAATATATAAATATGCGCACTCAGGTTGAAAGAGATATTGGCATATTCTTTGTCGATGCCGGTCGCATGAATGATGCTATAAAGTTTTATGAAGCACTTGGAATTAATTACACGGAACAGTTTGTAAAAATCGCTTCAAGTATAACTACTCAAGGACGATTTGATCAGGCGCAAAGTCTTCTTAAAGAAGCAGAAAAATACGAAAAAAATCAGTCTCGTAAAGTTGCTATTTATCTCGCTCAGATTGAACTATTTGATAAGTTCAATAAGCCCCGAAATCACTTGATTGCTTCTAAAAAACTAATGGCAATTCATAAGGTTAGTCCATTGGACGAAGATCAGTTAAAAGTTTTTACCTATCAGGTTAATAAAAAAGCTGCTGAATTACAGAAAGTTGTGGCATCAAATGTCTATAAACAAGTGCCCAAAGTTCTTAAACAGAAATCAGCCCAAGCAATAAGTTACTTTGAGCTTTCTGCTCAATTAAGCCCTAAACAAAAAGCTGAAAAAACTTTCTTCCAGGGGGAGACTGCTTACGCAGCTAATGATTTCAGTAAAGCTTTGTCTCTGTATGTTGAAGCTTTTGATGCTGCAAAATCAACAGGCGAATCGAAAATTCAAACTCAAAGTCTTGAGGGTATGCTGTCGTCACTATCGCAGAAATCACTAAGTAAAAATGTAGCAGAGAAATACTACAGTGCTGTTTACAGTCGTTATCTGAATGTCGATCGAAAATCGGATAGGGCAAATTCCATCTATGTTAAACTTTTTAACTCACAGTTTGACAGCAAAGATGTTCCTGCCGCCGAGAAAACGCTTGAATCGTTTGCAGTGAATTTTCCCAAAGACTATAAAACCCAGGAAGCAATGTTAGCGCGGGTTATGGAGCATTATCGTAACTCCAAAAACAATAATAAGGTCAAAGCTTATGTAAATGATATTAATAATGGGAAGTACAAAGTTTCTCAAAAGTATGCTGAAGCTCTCCGCACCCTTATGACTAAATTCCAGATTGAGGGAGTTCAACAATCACTTGAAAGAGGTGAGAAGGATGTAGCTTTACGAGGCTATCATAAAATTTACGAAAATCCTGACAGTACACCTAAAGCCAAGACAAATGCCGCGTATAACTTATCGGCACTTTATTATGAAATGGGTAATTCTAATCAAAGTTACAGTTGGGGTGTCGTTGCGGTTAAGGAGATGGAAGCATCTGATGTGGTGAAGTTTTCAGATTCTTACTTGTCTATTGCTGCCGGGTTATTTCTCAAGCAGCATTTTGAACAGTCATCCGACATGTCTTTTAAAGTTCTGGCAAAACTTTGCAAAGAAAATTCATCCAATAAAGGTGTTGCATATAAAAATGCCGTTTTTATTGCCCTCGCTAATGGGGATCTGGACAAGGCGATGGAGATCAAAGAATTTGGTAAATCGTGCTCATTACCAGATGCAGCCATCGCAGAAGTTACAATCGAATTGATTAAAGATCTGGGTAAAGCTAAACGTTGGGAGCAATTTGAAACGCAGCTCGTAGAACTAGAAAAAAACTCTAAAAACTATCCAGTTCTAATTAAACCTTACGAAGATCTTAGAAAGGTCTACATCAATCTGGGCGACCCAAATAAGGCCCGGGAAATTGAAGAAAAACAAAACAAGTTTTATTCTCAATCAAAAGCTCAAAAACTTGATATCCCGGTTGAAGCTCTCGATTTAGTCGCTTTAAAAATGCTTTCATATCTTCAGGAAAGAAATCAAAAACTGGATCAAATCGAGCTCAGATTTCCAGAGAGTGAATTTAATACTGCCGTAAAATCTAAATTGAAGATTCTAGATCAAATGACTGCCCAGGTTAATACCTTACAGAATCTAGGATCGGGTAAAGGAATTGTTGATGCTTATAAATACGTTATCGATGCTTATGAGAAATTTGGAAATAATCTAAAAAATTTCAGTCCGGAAGGAAAGTCACCCGAATATATTGCTAGTTTTCAAAAAGCGATGAGTGAAGTCTATAACCCTATGCTATCAAATGCACGTAAACAACGTAATGAAATCACAAAACTCATCAAAGAGAACCGGATTCTAAGTATGTCGAACTTTGCAGTTACCTTAAACTCAAATGAAGCGTTTAAACGCTATATTACAACCAAACAAGCAGTTCTCATGGACCGCGGAGGTAAAAGATGAAAGTAGCAAGTTTGCTGATTCTTTTATCAATAGTTGGGTGCTCATCGGGACCCAAAATTGACGTTCCACCTGAACCAGCACCGAGTGACGTTTCCAAAGAATCTTTTAACAAAGGTAAAATATTAAAAACTACCGAAGTAAAAGATTTTTATAATGCCAATTCTAAGGCAATGAATCCAGCACTTCAGGATGAGACACTTGATAGGTACTCGATTGAAGAAATTGAGCAATTGGCCGATACAAAAGACCCCATATTTGAAATAGCACTACGGTGTTCAAAAAAAGATTACGATCAGGCGTTTTCAGCAGCAGCGAAAGTATTCAATCAATATCAAAAAATTCCATCTTACTGGAATATGATTGCCAGTTGTCACCTGAATCAGGGTGCCAGCCGCAAGGCTTTATTATTCTATAACAAAGCACTTGAGGTCTCCCCAGGTTATGTCCCAGCCTTAAATAATATCGGTGTTCTCTACTCCCGTCAGGGTGAAGATCAGAAGGCTTTAGTTGCTTTTGAGAAGGCAAATAAACAGTCTCGCTTTGCCAAAACTCCGCGGTACAACCTGGCACGGCTTTATCTACGATATGGCCTGGCAGATCAGGCGCTACCACTATTTCAGGGTCTTTTAAATGAATCGTCAAAAGATATTGATCTTTTAAACGCTGTAGCTAGTGCACATTTCATGCTTTCAGATTATGAGAGTGCAGCTGTTAATTTTAGGAAAATTCCTGCTTCTGCTTATGAACGTGCAGAAATTGGACTTAACTATGCTTTTACGCTTAAAAAATTAGGTAAAGAAGATGAAGCCAGAAAAGTTTTCTCGGACATTTCGGAACCAAAGAATAAGAATCTCAAGAATTACTATTCGACAATCGGAAAACAATTGGGAGTCAAATAATGAAACTCATTATTTTTATAACACTACTTATTTCAGTGAACTCTCAAGCCCAGGAACCCAAAAAAAATATTCGGTATGAGTACAAAAAATTCGAAAAATTTGATTTTGATGAAATTGGAGTTGAAGGTGAGGCTGGTGCCCCGGGAGATATTTCTGTAAATCCGAGACTTAGAAAAGAATTGAAAAATAAACTTCCCGAAAGAGAAAATTTTAACAAAGAAATGAGAAAGTCCATCGACGTCGTTCGCTAAGATCAGGACTTATCATGTTTGAATTAAAAGCTTTAAACGCTTCAAGTAAAATTCAAGGTGGTGTCTTTACAACGGGTCGCTTTATTTTAGGCCGTGCCGAGAGCTGCGATCTTATCATAAAACAAGAAGGAATTTCTGCGGTGCATGCAGTAATAGAAATTCTTCCGAATTCGGCCATTCTCTACGATATGAATTCTACGAATGGAACTTATGTTAATGATGAAAAAATTATCTCCCATGAGTTGAAACCTGGGGATATATTTAGTCTTGCCGATGTTGAATTTAGATTTCAGCATTATATGCGAACAGAGTTAGCTTCCTCTATTCTTGATGCATTAGAGCCAGAAAGGGGATCAGCATCCATCGTAATGAGAAGAGAGTTGCCTAAGCATGCCCCCATAGTTTCAGACCTTGTTCCTTCAATCGTTCATCCACTTTCATCTGACCCTAAAGCTGAATTTTCAGAATACATATTTGAAGATAAAAGTGATCTCTACCCAATATTCAAATATCAATCTATCAAGCATGCGGTGGAAGTGATTATTCTTTTTAAGGATCAGGTTTTAAGTATAAATTATCTTCCTGATGGGTTGTCGACATTTTATCTAACCGGCCAGGGCCAGGCGAACGATGAGCTGGAACTCCCATTTTTGCAAAAGACTGAAAAATATAAGTTTGTTGAAATCCTTAAGAAGTCGTCAATTGTTCATACCATCCCGGGATTTGGAATTTTTTATCTAAGCTCCAAACGAACTGATACAGGCCACCAGGGAGCCTCATTTGAATTACACGATTATGATTTGGTTAGAATCCATAAAGATGATCTACAACTATTTGTTCGAAATGTCGTAGCTCCTCCCAAAGTGATGTCGGCACCTATTCTTAAAAAGGATCCACTTTTTAGAAACATACTCTTGTCGTGTTTTATATTAATGGTTGCAATCATTTCATCGATTAAGCAGATCCCCCAAGAGAAACAAAAAAATGATTCGAAATCTCAGGTCCGACTTGCGATGATTCTTGATAGGTAGTTTATTCATTTACTGCAGCAATAAATTTCACATTTTTGTAACCTGCAGATTCACACGAATGAATAATTTTTTTTAGATAGCTATACTTCAGACTTTTATCAACTACAAGATGGATAATTCCAGAAAATGGTTTTGCCTTCTGTGAAAATTTTCCTGAGGCTTCTATCCTTCTTCGGATGTCGGACAGATGCTTTAAAAGTGGTATTATTATCTTTCCGCTTTTATCAAAAATCTGAGATGGTTTTAAATTATCTGAATTTACAACTTCCAGATCATCTACCCAGATTTGACTCGTCGATACTTGAATCACAACCCCTTTAGAATTGATTGTTATAAATTTGGATTTTGGTAGCTGTATGTTCTTTGCGACATTAGTCACTAATCCAGAATGATTCTGGCCTTTAAGCATAAAAACCAATACGAGAAGTAGAATGTTTATGATGGAGATTAAACCTGAAAACCGGGTCTTCTCTTTGTTTGATCTTCTCATTTGTATTGAATTTAGTTTTGCCATTGCTCTAACCTAAATTCCCGAGAACAACATCGGAAAAATGTTGGTCTTTAGCAGTATCAATGATGTGAATTATATCCTGATAAGTAACATCATCAGTAGGATTAATCTCAATTCGAGATTGCTTCTCATCTGTCTTAGCAATTTCTCCCAGTGCTTTGTGAAGTTCGGCCATGTCCCAGTGCTCAGTAACCCGTTTAATTTTTTTTAAAAGGATTGAAGGATTACCAGAAAAAATCGATATTTGTTGCAGATCAACACGGATAATTATTGTGGATCCAGACCTGTCTTTTATTGAAGATGAAACTTCAATCTCGGCAAATTTCGCAAGATCAGGCAGAACTAAAACCAAGACGAGAAGAATCATCACCAGATTGAGCATGGGCAAGATATTGAGAATGTTTTTAACTTTTGTTCTCATACTGTCCCGGATCTAGTTTTCAACTACTTTTTTGGTACCCAACAGATCAAGGAGTTTTACCGAAAACTCATTTATCTCACAGATTATTTTTTCTGATTTTGAGGTTAAGAGAGCGTGTAGGATCATGAGAACGATTGAAACGCCTAAACCCATCGCCGTCGTGTTCATTGCTATCGAAATCCCCTTAGAGAGGACTTCACTTTTTTGAGTGGGATCTGCTGCTGTTGAAGCAGAAAAAGCGATTATCAGACCTTGTATGGTTCCAAGAAGTCCGACCAGAGTAGAGAGATTGGCCGCAAGGGTAATATGAGAAAGCCGCAATTCAATTTTGGGTATCATTTCGAGTGCTGTTGCATCCAGAGCATTATGAACCTGCTCAGAAGACTGGTTGGCACGTTTGAGCCCACTTTTTAGCACTTTTGGAAGTGCAGCCTCTGATCCGGAACAGACCCTGATGGCTCCCTGAATATCATTTGAAAGGATATACCGTTGGAGTTCATTCATAAATGAAGGGCCATCTACATCATAGGTAAAAGAGAGCTTTTTAAAGCGTTCTATCACTATAGCTAAAGCAAAAGTAAAAACCCCTAAGATGATGTACATGAACAGACCACCTTCTGAGACAAATCTGCTAAACCAGTGGATGTATTCCATAAACTTCCCCTTCCATGGACTTGGATTTTTATATTCGATGTTTTAAGTATAAACGGAAATGTGAAAGGAAGAAGATATTTGTCGGCCAAAAATGACGGGTAGACCGCGGAAGATCTACCCGATAAAAAAGATCTAGAATTTACAGGTTATGGTTTGTGACTCATAAGGAAAAGTCACGCTGGAGAGTCGCCCTTTATTCGTAATGAGCAATTTTACATTTTCAGCAGTGTTAAAGTAATCAAGGTCTTTCACCTGAAGTGTTTCTCCCGCAGAATGCATATTTGTTACGATAAGTTCTTTTTTTAGTTTAATTGTTATCTGTCTTTCGAAGTCACTTCCATCAAGTGAGATTTCAATTTTTGCCTGATAGCCAGGGTTACCAAAACTGTCTTCAACTTTAAGATTGGTAACCTTATCGACTTTTAGTTTGCATGTACTTTTAACAGTATTAACTACGAGCTTGGTTTTAAGTGATCCCTTGAGCATCAGGGTTCCCTCTATAGGTGCCGAATAGGCGGTAGCAGAAACAAGTGCAATAAATGCTATAAATGAATTTTTCATATTAAATCCTTAAAAAGTAATAGTTGATTTGCCTGTATCCAGACCTTCATACACATCAAGATAGCCTTTGAAGGCCCGTCGAGCGTCCTGTAGTTCTTCGAGAACCCAGTGATTTCTGTCTTTGTTTTTATTGTCACGGTTTTCAATATTGATAGGACTGAAATAATACATTGGAGTCTTCATGAGGTAGCAAAGTTTGGTCCACTGGTTATTTTTATATTCATTGTAGTTTTCAATAATCGGGCAGTTTAAATTTTCAGATTTAATGAAGTAATCTTTCCAGGCCTTCAAAGTTATTGGCTTAGTCATGAATGTGCCATCCATAACGAACTCTTCTCCATTAACGACTACCATTGGAGCAACATGAAACCACCATTCGAATTCTTCGAGTTGAATAAAACGTTGAGTGTAGAATATGAATATTTTTTGAGAGGAAATATTAAGTTTAGACCACATATCAAATGCCCACATATGTGCCCGTTTAAAACACTGTGAACGTCTGCGATCTCCATCGTTTAACATACTCTTAAAAATTTGAGTGGCATTCTCCAGAGTCTGAAGATCAGTAGGCGCAAATTGTCTGAGTTGATTATAGCGGAAGTGGTTTAGGTCCATGACTGACGGATCAACCTCAGCATCGGTTGCCACTTCAATCTTTGTGATCAAATAATCTTTACCGGAAGCCACATAAGAGAGCTTCACTACCTGACCAACAAGTCTCTTATATCTTGCGATACTCTCTTCGGTTTTAGGCACTTTAAAAACCCGTCCATCTGCCCCTGATAGAACTAATAAACTTTCAGTTCTAAAAGACTCCACCACGTTGAAAACGGTTGTAACCAACTCCTCTGCGCGGGCGAAACCTGTTGTGAAGACAACAAATGCAATGAGAAGAACCCATCGTTTAATGGCCATAAATACCTCTATAATTTAAAATGCGGACTAATAGTGATGGAGATATATGATTTGGCGTACCGCTAAGGGAACTAGAAAATATCCATCCTGAAAAAAGGATGAGACAAGGCATGTAAGAGTTACACGATAAACAGTTTGTCTTAAGTTAGTAGTTCTCTGGGAAGAGCTGGCGCTCGATTCCTTCGATAAATATGTGGATGCACTTAATATGAATTTCCTGAATTCGATCTGTAATAGGACAGTCGATCACTAATGGGACATCGACCATGGATTTAAGTTTTCCACCATCTTTACCAAGGAGACCAACAATTTTCATACCCTTACTACGAGCCACTTCCACTGCCTTTATGACGTTGGCAGAGTTACCAGAAGTAGAGATCGCAAGCAGTACATCACCCTGTTGTCCCCAGGCTTCTACGAAACGTGAGAAAATATGCTCAAAACCAAAATCATTTGCGATGCAGGTTATATGACCAGCCTCAGAGATTCCGGTTGCCGGAAGAGGCGCGCGGTCTTTGCGGTAGCGACCTGTTAACTCTTCGGCAAAATGAAGAGAATCACACATTGATCCGCCATTCCCACAGCTGAAGACACGACCTTTATTTTTGAAAGAAGTTACAAATGTATTTACCGCCTGATCAATCAGGGAAATATTTTTTGGATCTTCCACAAATGTTTGAAGAGTTTTCTGGGCCAGTTGTAGCGATTCTTGGATGTAGTTCATAAAAAAAAAGCTGGGTGTCACCAGACCGAAATTTGGTGCGCCCAGCCTTCCTGTAAAATTAGATGAGAGACGTGATGTTCTTGATGATCTCAGCTTTTGGTTGGTTTCCAACTAAAGTACTTTTAACTTCACCATTTTTGAAGAAGATCAAAGTTGGAATTCCACGAATTCCGTATTTTTGTGCTAAGTCAGAAGCCTGATCAACATTTACTTTTACAACATTGGCCTTGCCATCCATTTCAGCAGCGATTTCATCTAAAACAGGTGAGAGAGCTTTACACGGTCCGCACCACTCGGCCCAAAAATCGACCAAAACTGGCTTATCAGAGTTAGTTACTTCTTGATCAAAATTTGCAGAGGTTACACTTGTTAAATTGGCCATAAATTCTCCTTATAAACTGAGCTTCACTTTAACGTATGCGCCTTCCGAGGACAAGATTAAACCCTCTTGGGCACCTGATCAAAACACTCGGCTTTGATGAAAATCCGTTCAAGTGATGATTTTTTAGTTACAATAGCCGGGATGAAACGGAAGGACTTAATAGACGGACCCATGGCACGGGCCCGGTTTAGTCGACTTATTGCTAAACTCATAGATGTAGGTCTTGTGACCTTAGGGGCCGTTTTTTATTATCCAATGGGGCTCATTTTAGGAGTCATTTATCTCTGTATTTCAGATTCACTTTATGACGGTCAATCAATAGGAAAGAGACTGCTTGGTTTTGGAGTTGTATCCCTGGTCGATGGATCTCCCTGCTCAACTCGTCAATCTTTTATAAGAAACCTGCCTTTCACAGTTCCTTTATTCTTTCTCATATTCCCATTTTGGGGTTGGATCTTTTCTGCTATTTTTGCTGTACCTCTGGCATTAATGGAAGTTTATTTTTTATTTAAACAGAATTCTGTGCACCGGCTAGGTGATCTTCTTGCCGACACGACAGTTATTGCCAATGACGGAACAAGACTGGATTTACGCAAAACAAAAGCACCTTGGTTTGATACCCCGCCTGTGCCCATGTAATAGGAACTCATGAAAAAATTAATTATCATCGATATCTCGAATTTTATCTTTCGTGCCTTTTTCGCTATCAGGCCACTTCACGCTCCTGATGGTACTCCGGTTAATGCGGTTTATGGCGTCTTAAGCATGATTCACAACATGATAGTGAAACATAAGCCTACACATATTTTAATTGCAAAGGATACGAAGGAAGGCTCATTTAGAAATGAGATTTACACGGAATACAAAGCCAACCGCTCTGAGCCACCTGATGAACTTATTCCACAGTTTGCTTTAGTGGATGAACTTATTAAATGCCTCGGCATTCCCGAAATTAAAATGCCTGGTTATGAGGCGGATGATGTGATCGGATCTGCAGCTTGCCAATGGAAAAAGCATTTTGACGAAATCCTGATTGCTTCTGGCGATAAAGATCTTATGCAGTTTGTGGACGGGCCGGTAAAAATGCTCGATACCATGAAAGATAAAATCTATGAGAGAGAAGATGTAAAAGATAAGATGGGCGTTTATCCTGAGCAGATTGTGGATTACCTTTCTTTGATTGGAGATAGCTCTGATAATATTCCCGGTGTGCCGGGTATTGGGCCCAAAGGAGCACAGAGTCTTCTGGAAGAGTATGGGACATTAGAAAAAGTCATTGAGAATGTCGCCAAAATTAAGAACAAACGGTGCCAGACAGCCTTAAGTGAGCACGAAGACAAAGCTATTATTTCCAAAAAACTCGCCAATATTGTCACTGACCTGAAGCTTGCCATAGACCACGATGGAGCTTCTTTTCAATTAAGAGTCACTACGGAGATAGAAGCTTATTTTGAGAAAGTTGGTTTCCGCTCATGGCTGGCCAAATTAGCAGATTATAAATTTGCAGCTCCCTCTGGAGCTTCAACTACGAAAAAAGTTCCTGCTGAATTGTCAGTTAATATTTCTGTTGCTCCTGTTTCCATGCCTGAAAGAAAAAATCATAAAACGGATGTGTGGACTCTTGAAGAACTTCGTAAAAAAATTGCCGGCGAAGTAGCGATAGGAATCTCACATAAGTGCGAAAATGAATTAGATCAGCGGCAATGCTGGACGGCCGTAGCTGTATCAACTCCGACCAAATCAGGATTTCTCTCTTTAAGCAAAGATGAGTCTTCCCATTTTATTCAGATACTTCAGGAGTCTCACTGCCTGATTGTTTGCTATCAATCTAAGCCCCTTCTTCAGCAGGCGATGATGGCAGGCATTCAACCTACTTTTAAATATTTTGACCTTGCCCAGGCCCACTTTATTATTAATCCGGAATATCGCCATGACCTATCGACTATTTCAGAAGAGTTTCTGGGATACAAAATGATCGATGTTAAAGGTCAGGGAGATCTTTTTGGGGGTGTCGGTGAAGAAGAGCTTACCGCCCATGGTGAAAGGTCACAGGCAATTCTAGCTCTCTATTCAATCCTTCGAGCAAAGATGAAGGAGCTAAATATCGAGAGAGCTTACGATGATCTGGATATTCCCTTGATAAAAGTTCTGGCAGGAATGGAACTTGAAGGTGTGAACCTCAATGTCGCTTTTTACAAAGAGCTTGAAACTGAATTCTCAAAACAAATTGAAGAAATCGAAGCCGAGGTCATTAAAGTTTCAGGCGATAAAGTTAATCTGCGGTCACCGAAACAAGTAGGGGAGCTTCTTTTCGAAAAACTTCAGCTACCTGTCATCAGGAAAACTAAAACGGGTTATTCTACGGATGCTGAGGTATTAACGGAACTAGTCTCACTTAACCTAAGTCCAATACCTGAGTTTCTTCTCCGCTACCGGGAAGTTGAAAAACTTCTTAGTACTTATGTAAAAGCATTGCCCGCCATCATCAATCCGAATTCAGGCAAGATACATACTCACTTTCAACCGAGTAATGCGGCAACCGGAAGGCTATCGTCGGATAACCCAAATTTACAGAACATTCCGGTCAGGACGGAGAATGGGCGCAAACTTCGTAAAGGATTTGTCGCTTCGAAGGGGCGCATTTTGCTTTCAGCAGATTACTCTCAGGTTGAGTTACGTCTTCTCGCCCATTTTTCTCAAGACAAAAATATGCTTAAAGCATTTCACAATGATCTGGATATTCACCGTCAAACAGCTGCTGAAGTTTTTGAAGTTCCTTTGGAGCAAGTGACAAAAGAGATGAGGAATGGGGCCAAGGCCATTAACTTTGGTCTCATGTATGGACAAACGAGTTTCGGTCTATCTCAGGCTTTGAGAATTTCCCAAGGCGAAGCTAAGAAGTATATCACCAGCTATTTTAAAAATTTTGATTCGGTCAAAAGTTATTTAGACTCTCTTAAAGAATTGGCCGAAAAAACAGGGTACGCAGAAACTTTATTTGGTCGACGTCGTGCTCTTCCGGACATCAAATCTTCCAACCGCCAGATCAAGGCGATGGCCGAAAGAGTAGCGATTAATAGTCCCATTCAGGGGACTGCGGCAGATATAATTAAGCTTGCCATGATTAATATTCAAGACTTAATCAACACCCGTGGGCTTTCATCCCGCATGATCCTTCAGGTCCACGATGAACTCATTTTTGATGTTGTTCCTGATGAACTTGAAGTCATGAAGGTGTTAGTCGTAGAGCAGATGGAAGGTGCGGTTAAGCTGAGTGTTCCACTCAAAGTGGATATGGGCGTTGGCAACAACTGGTATGATCTTAAATAGAAGTTAATTCTCGCTGGCCTTGACCGATAAGCCAGTATGTTTAAGTTCCTTTTGAGCCTTATTGGTTTTTGGTCATTAGCTGCATTCGCTATCCCTTGTGATTGTGAAGTGCGCGTTTATTCTCCACTGACGGGATCCTATAAGATGGAACCTGTAACGATAAAAACGTATCAACTTGAAGAATTCAGTTCTTTTGCTAAAAAAAATATTCAGCAATGCCGGCAATCTTGTTTATCTGAATTTCAAAAAGATATGCCCACCCAGAGATTGAATGCCTTGTTAGTGACTTATTCTATGCAATTGATTGAACAAAAGGCTGTGGGATATAACTGTACAGGACTTACGACGTTAAAATATCCTGTGAGAGTTAAGGCCAAATTAGCTGACGCTGGTCTTGGCAACGTGGCCGATGTCATTCAGGTCATCAACCACGAAGAAGTTTGCTTCTAACTAAATTTCTACCGGATAGCCGTTTTCTTTCCACAAATCCATACCGGCATCGTGAATACAAACCAGGTTATTAAGCCCTTTAGAACTTAGTGTATCAAAAGCTGTCTTGGCACGACCACCGCGCTTGCAGTGAATGTAAATTTTTGAAAATTTCTTCAGCTCTTCAAAGCGATCCCCTAGCTGATCTACGGGAATATTAAGGGCATGCTGGATATGACCTTCGGAGTACTCCTCCGGCTTCCTGACGTCCAAAATAACCTCATTTGCTCCTAGTTTTTGATGAAGCTCAAAAAAATCAACCAATCCCATAAGTGTATTTGACATAGATAGTCTCCTATTGAAGTTCGATTAACATTTATTACCTTAATTACCGATAAAGTCCAAGGAGATTTAAGTACATGTCCTACATGCTTTTCCTTGTGATTGCCATTCTTTACAACATTAGAAAGTTCTCAAAAGAGAAAGCGCTATTCCTTAATTCACTTGTTAATGCTTCTACGACCCAGCACCGCGAAATGATTCTCAGTCATCATTTTCATATTTTTATTTTCGAAGCCTTTTTAGGATTTATTGTTTCTCACCTGATTTCTCAGGGTGAGTTTGCCATGGGCCTTTTAGGCTTTGGTCTGGTGTATGTTCTTCTTGTTGGGATTGGTCTGTTTCTTTACCAGTATTTTCTTAAGTACATTGAAAAACGATCTGGATTGAACTTGCGGACAAGTTTTAACCACCATGTAATCAAAGAATTTCGTGTTAGTTTTGCTCTGATTATTTTGCCCATCTTGGTTTATTCAACTTTAAGCTGGACCTTTCAAAACGAAAATCTAAGTGGCGAATTAGGCAGTTTCTGGATTGTGGAGTTTTTAACAAATATTATTTTTGTTTCTGTCCTCACAATTTCATGCACTGTGATTATCATGCTCAGGCTTCTGCCTAATCGTGAAATCACCGAACCTGAATACCTGGAGCTTATTAATAACCGTCTGGCCCAGATTGGTGCCCCCAAGATGCGTATTAAATGGATCGAAACAGATATAAAAAATGCTTTTGTCGTGGGACTTAAGCTCCTGAGTTTTTCAAATCAAACAATGTTCATAGGAAGAAATCTCAGAACCATGCTGACATTTGAAGAATTTGATGCGGTCATTGCCCATGAACTCGCCCATGTTGCAAATCGCCACATTCATAAGAGGGTTATTGAACTTCTTAAGAACTTTATCTCTGCTCTTGTGGGATTTGGATTTCTACTGCTTCTGACTCTGGGGTTTTTCTATCTCTATTTTGGAGAGGACATGAGCCTTTACCAAAAGCCCGTTGCTATCATGTGTGTTGTGACATGCATGTCCTGGTTATTTTTTAATTACTCACTGTTTTTTGATACTATCCGCTCACATGAGTATGAAGCCGATGCTTATGCAGTCATGAAACTTGGGGCCAGTCTTGGGGCCCTAAAGTCAGCGCTCCAAAAGTTGAGCCAAACTGATGAAATGCCTGAGTATTTAAAAGCAAAAAAACCGGCCCCGAAAAAGAAGAATTTTATCTCTCGATTATTTTCTACTCATCCTGAGCTCGAAGAGAGGATGACGTCGCTTGAGCATAAAATTGCTCAGGGGCTTCCTTTTAACTACTACGTTTCAACACCCCAAAAAATTCGTCAATCTCTATCCTGGTTTTTTCAGTGGAAAGTCTCTGCACCATTAATGTCACTGTTTGTTTTCTTTTCTGTGTGGTCTGGCATGACCTTTAAAGAAGGGGCCCGAATGGTGAGCTTCATTCACGAGCAGGACCCTCAATCCATTTTAAACAATAAGATAATTTCTCAGCACATAAATCACAAACCATTTCTGGTGGGTAAAAGTCTCATGGCCTATATTGTCCACAAGCAGAACCCTGAACTGATTGATCATTTTCTCAAGCAAGGTGCTGACCCTGGAAGAACACTTATCTACCTGTCAGAAACAAAAAACTTTGATTTATTTAGGGCGTATTATCCATCTCTCTCGGCTAATCTTTCGCAGGATGAGTATTACTTGATATTACTTAAAAGTGCTGAGGTTAATTTTACTGTGGGTTATAGGTACTTGGTAAACTCATCCAGATTTGACTCACTTAATTCAGATTTCAAACGGGATCTGGCCCGAACCTACCAGTCCAAGGCTCCGAACAGAGCACCAGCATCGGTTAAATAATCTAACCAGACTTAAAAAAAGGGAAAAAAAAAGTGGTTCTTAGAACCACTTCTCAATTTCGAAGGTTGTGTTGATTTTTAATCCGCTGCCATTGGGATTTATGAGTTGCATTTTTATCTGAGTGCCCTCATCCATCGGAAAATCATAGGTCTGAAGGTAGTCAGACTGAGTGATAAAGATATCGCCGCTACTATCTTCACAAGAAACAAAGGCCAATTCTGTAGCAGATGATGAGGACCTATAGGTACAGAGAAACTCATAATCATCATCAGCGAGATAGTTATAAAAAATAACCATTCTTCTACCCACAGCATTTCCTTCGCTCGCAACGAGTTTAGGAGGGAGATGCATATAAGCGGATTTGTTAAATAGATAAGACTTAGTGCTTGCTGACGATTCATCAAACTTGATCACAATACTCGAAGATCCAGGCATTGATGGAGTTACAGTCCTGCCATTGTCTGAAGTTGCAGGGTCATTGATTTTCTTCCCGCAACCAAAGGCAAGGGCCAAACTCATGAGGGGACAAAGGCGTTTTGTTAGAAGCGAGAGCATCATTCCCATCCTTGAGACATGCCTAGGTTAATTGTACCGTGAATACTCATCGGGCGTTTTAAAGGGAACTTGAAGAAATTAAAGCTCTGAAATTACAAGGAGAAGAGGAATTAATTTCGCTATAGCCAACCGAGTCAAAGATAGGATACAGCAAAGAGAATTTCCCTCCGATTTAATCATCGCCAGACAATATGCGTCAGCTATTTCATTCCAAGATTTATTTCCGAAGCCGCCCTTGACGTTGATCCATCTGCTATTACATTGTGGGGGCTCAAACATTTAATACTTATTGCGTAGCAAGATATTTAAATCCACAGGAGGATCTATGACTGTTAAACCACTTCAGGACCGAGTTCTGATTAAAAGACTAGAAGAAGAAACAAAAACTGCTGGCGGGATTATCATCCCCGATAACCATAAAGAAAAACCTGCTCAAGGTGAAGTTGTTGCTGTTGGAACGGGCTACCGTCTTCAAGATGGAACAGTTAAGGCCCTTGAAGTTAAAAAAGGCGATAAAGTTCTTTTCGGTAAATACTCTGGAACAGAAGTTAAAGTTGCTGGAGAAACTTTCGTGATCATGAAAGAAGAAGAAATTTTCGGAATTTTCCAATAATAAAATAGGAGTCATATATGTCAGCTAAAGAATTA
>DLGL01000119.1:0-26747 GCA_002482685.1 Bacteriovoracaceae bacterium UBA7695
GTTAATATCTATCGGGTCATAGCGTAGAGAATGGCCAAACCCAAAACGATGATAAACAACGTGTTGCGCACAAAGAAACAAATAATGGCCGAAATAATAAGGATTATAAAACGCTCCTTTCCAAGGAGCATCTCTACTGAACCTTTATGGAAAAATGTTGCTGGCATAATGAGTGCAGGAAATATGGCAGCGGGAATAAAAGTGAAAAGCTCCCTCACTCTGGAAGAAATGTTCATTTTTCCTGATAAAGCGATAAAAAAACAACGGATAAAAATTGTTCCAAAAGTTAGCACGGCAACATTGAGAAGAAAGTAATTTTCCTTAATCACCTTTTACTCCGCTTCTCGATAATGAACCAGGCCAGAGAGATAGCAAGGAGAGCAGTTATGATTAGACCCGCTCTTAAAGGAAGTCCATGGAGAAGCAGTGAAAAGACGGAACTAAAAAGAGCGACACCCTGATGAGTTCGGGTTTTGAGTGTAGGGATGAGGAGGGCGACAAAACTCAAAGGGACAGCAAAATCTAATGAAAGTGAAGCGGGAGCAAAGTTTCCAAAAATAAAACCTGCCATGACCGAGGCATGCCATGTAATAAGCATGCAGACCGCTGTGCCCAAGTAAAAATGGATTGCATCAGTATTTGATTCAAATTTATTCTGATTCGCACTCATGGTTGCGTAGCTTTGATCGGTGAGAGTAAAGGCACAAAAAAATTTGATAAGTGGTTTAGCCTCGTGTAGATAAGGCGACATGGCCGCACTATAAAGAAGAAAGCGCATGTTAATGATGAGCCCGGTAGCGATGACCACAAAAACGGCAGCATTCATTTTCATTAGATCAATTGTCGCCAGTTGGGCGGCACCGGCGTAAAGGACCGTGTTCATCAACATCGCCTGAGTAAAACTTAAGCTGGCCTCGGAGAAAGCCGAACCCATAACAGCTCCGAAGGGTATTATGCCGGAAATTATAGGAAGGACAGAGCGAAAGCCCAGAGAGAACATGGTCATTAGTGACAGCCTATTCCATCGAGGATTGGACATTCTGGTCGATTATCACCTTTGCAGCTTTTAACCAGTTGGTTCAAAGTTAAGAGCATTGCCGCAATTTCATCTCGCTTCTTTTCAAGTTCCAGGATGTGTTTCGTTGCAATGCTCTTAACCTGAGCACTGGGACGATTTTTATTTTTCCACAGACTCACGAGTTGCTTAATATCTTTCATGGAAAATCCCATCTCTCGAGCGTGTTTTACAAATTTCAGGACATGTACATCATTTTCAGTGTACTGCCGGTAGCCGGCTTCACTTCTTGTGGCCTTGGGGATTATCCCGAGAGATTCATACCTGCGGATCATCTTGCTGTTGACGTCGGCCTGTTTTGAAACTTCACCAATATTCATAAGATCCTCTCATTTTTATTTGAAGCTTTCCACTTTCTAAGTAAAAGGGAGTTGGTAACTACGCTAACTGAGCTTAACGCCATTGCGGCCCCTGCCACTGCCGGACTGAGGTAGCCAAAAGCGGCAAGGGGAATTCCAATGACGTTGTAGATAAAGGCCCAGAATAAATTTTGCTTAATTTTTGAATAAGTTTTTCTTGAGATAGATATGGCATCTGGAATGAGCAGGGGCTCACCTCTCATGAGAGTGATCCCTGCTGAATGCATGGCCACATCTGTCCCTGTAGACATGGCCATTCCCACATGGGCTGCGGAAAGTGCAGGAGCATCGTTGATACCATCACCCACCATGCCGACGAGTTCACCTTTGTGTTTCAGCTCGTCAATGATTCTGGATTTTTGCTCAGGCAAAACTTCTGCACGGTATTCATCGATTCCTAAGAGTCCGGCCACTCGTTGAGCACTGCCTTGGTTGTCACCCGTAATCATTAAAGTTTTTATTCCCAGCTCTTTTAACTGAGTAATGGTTTGTAGCGCTGATTCTTTGATAGAGTCGCTATAAGTTATAAAGCCTAAAACTGTGTGGTTGGTTTTATCGATGAGAAAAGAAATTGTTTCACCTAAGTTTTGTCGTTCTGTATAGGCCAGTCGAAGTTCAGGATGATCCAGCCCCATTTCAGTGATGACTTTTTTACTTCCAATTATAAAGTCATTACCGTTCACCCGCGCCTCAATACCCCGACCGGGTATGGCCTTAAAGAACTGAACCTCTCTAATTGTAATATTTCTTTTTTTTGTTTCATGAATCGTCGCCTGGGCCAGAGGATGCTCACTTCCATTTTGAATACTGGCAAGGATTTCCATGAACTCACTTTCAGATCCTTCTATAACGTGAATCTTTTGAATTGAAGGTTTTCCATCCGTCAGGGTTCCTGTTTTATCAAAGGCAATTGTAGTAAGCGAGTGGGTGATCTCCAGCGCCTTGGCGTCCTTTATGAGAATGCCGGCCCGGGCCGCTTCTCCTGTTCCAACCATTATTGAGGTGGGAGTGGCCAGCCCCAAAGCGCAGGGGCAAGCAATCACTAAGACTGCGACACCGTGGATGATTGCGATCTCCCAGTCATTAAGAATTAGACCGGTAAGGATAACAGTAAGAAACGAAATAAGGATCACGACAGGAACAAAATAGGCACTTACTTTATCAACGAGCCGCTGAATAGGAGCTTTATTTGCCTGGGCCTCTTCCACAAGCCTTACGATTCTTGAAAGAACTGTTTCAGATCCTGTAGCAGTAACTTCAACGTAAATAAGTCCGTCACTATTGATGGATCCGGCAGTTATTTTATCTTCAGAACTTTTTTCAACCGGAAGACTCTCACCGGTAATAAGAGATTCGTCCACCTGCGTGCTGCCTTCTTTAACAATACCATCAACAGGAATTCTCTCCCCTGGTCTTATGACCACCAGGTCGTGAAGCTTTATTTCTCCAATGGGAGTTTTGATTTCTTGATTATTCTTTAGGACCTGAGCAGAAAGCGGTTGAAGTTTCTGGAGTGACTTAATGGCAGAAGTGGTCTGCATCTTTGCTTTTGTTTCAAGATATTTTCCTAATAAAACCAGAGTGATCACCATAGCAGAGCTTTCAAAATATAGGGGAAGAGGATGGTGACTTAGATGCTCCCAGTTTTTCAGCATGAGATAAAGGCTCAGGCCGTAGGCAGCGGAAGTTCCAATGGCCACCAGAAGTTCCATATTTCCAGTTTTTACTTTGAGGGCCCGGTAGGCCGACTTGTAGAAGCCGGCACCGATATAAAACTGAATAGGGGTTGCGAGTAAAAACTGAAGAAGTGGAGGTGGCATTAGATGATACCCAAAAGGCACGAGAATCATGGGTAAAACAAGTGGAAGTGTTAATAGTGCTGATATGAGGATCAGTGTTTTCTCTTGCTCGAGTTTAATTTCTTTTCGCTCTTCCTTAAACGATGCCTCATATCCTGCTTGCGTGATAAGTCCGATAATTTTATCAACACTAATGACGGCGTTATTAAAAACAATCTTCGCTTTTTCTGTGGCGAGGTTGACCGAGACGCTTTGAATACCTGGATCTTTACTCAGGGCCTTCTCAACTCTGTTTACACAGGACGCACAGCTCATGCCTTTAATATTAAGTGAAATGTCTTGTTGCATAAATGCTCCCTGGTAGAGTTTAGCTTAAACCTTCCCTTAATGGGAAGGTCAATAGACAGATTCATCAAGAATGTGCTTGACCTTCCCACAGGGGGAAGATGGATGATAGATTAGGTCTAATTGAGTTGCGCAGGAGCTTAAATGTTGTCTTATTTAGTCGGAGCTATCTTTTTGCTGTCTTCCTTACAGCTGGCCGCTCACCCGGTTATCTATAAGGGAGGAACGGTTTTGTCCTCTCAGAGCATGGAGATGTTTAGTGACAACCAGATCAGTTATTCGTTTCATCAAAAATGGGCGGCAGGAATCAATCTCTGGCGATTCAACGAAGATGATCAAAGTACTGAATTTCAACTTCTTCGCGTGAATCATCTTTTGAAGCGCTGGAATGGGGATGATTACCAGGGAAATATTTATCTGGCTTCTGGAGTGGGAGCTGCGGAATCAAGAATGGGATACATAGGTGGTGTTGAAGGAGACTGGGAAACCAGAACACTTTATACATCGCTTAAGTTTATGCATTTTAACTCACCTAAAGTTGCGGATGTTTCTATGACTCAAGGGCGGATTGGTTATTCCCCTTATGAAGCAGATTTTGATAAGCTTCAAACATGGGTCATGCTTCAGGGAATGTACATGGGGCAGATTGAAAGAACTGTCACAGTGACTCCGCTACTGCGGTTTTTCTACCAGAATGTCCTGTGGGAAGTGGGATCAAGTCTCAGAAGTGAATGGTTTCTCAATTTTATGGTTCATATTTAAGGAGTCGAGGATGAAAGTATTGGTTGTGATCATGAGTTTGTTTTTTTCGATGGCGTATGCTGCTGAAATAAACGTCAAAGTCCAGGGAATGGTTTGCTCTATGTGTTCCCAGGGAATTCAAAAGAAATTTTCTGCAATTAAAGAAGTAAAATCTGTTCAGGTCGATTTAACTAATAAGCTCGTTAAGCTTATTACCAATGACGGACAAAACATTGAAGATGCGCAGATTAAAAAAGTCATTACTGAAGCAGGGTATAATGTTGCGGCCATTGAGAGAAAATAACTACTTCAAAAAGTTTATCAGCTGGTTCGGACTTTTTAGTTCCTTTGGAACTCTTATCTGCTGCGCGATTCCTTCAACACTGGTGCTTTTAGGATTCGGAGCGACTCTTGCCTCTTTTTTGGGGAATTTTCCTCAACTTATCTGGCTCTCTGATAATAAGGCTTATGTCTTTGGTTTGAGTTTTTTTATGCTGGGAATTTCATACGCTGCTCAGAAGTATTCGGCTTCTCAGGCGTGTCCCATTGATAAAAAAGAAGATTGTGAGATTACTAAGGACTGGTCCAAGCCACTTTTCTGGATTTCATTGGCCATTAATATCATAGGGGCTTCGTATGCTTTTATTTTGCCGAAGCTTATGGAGTCGTGACACCAATGATTTCCTCGCCGAGACTTCTTATAAAACCTTTTACTCCTGATCATGCAGAAGCCTTTCTCAATCTTTCAATGGATCAAGGCTTCACTCTTTTCCCAATCACTATCTACAAACAAACTGACCTTAATTCTGCACGCCTCTGGGTTAATGAATCTGTCACACTTAATGAAACAACGGGCCTGGGGAAGTGGGGCGTCTGGGAGCGTGATACAAAGGATCTGATTGGTTTAGGTGGATTGACTCCCTGGAAGTTGGGAGAAGAGGACTTAGTTGATATTACCTACCGTCTGCGTGAATCGGCCTGGGGAAAAGGTTTGGGCCATGAGTTGGCCTTGGCCCTGGTTCGTTTTGGATTTGAAGAAAAGGGCCTGACCCAGATCACCGCGACTATCACGCCTGACAATGAAGCATCCATAAAAATCGCAGTCAAATTGGGTATGAGATTCGATCAAAGAATTATGCTAAAGGGTATTTCGACTGATGTTTATAGGCTCAATAATTCATAAGAGAAGACCGAGGTTTTTACCTTGTGGCCATATAAAAGTAATGGTCCTCCCGCAGGGAATTGTTTAGAATATTTTCTATGAATAAACCATTTACGCCCCCTGCCAATGTTAGTGACATTCTCTCTCGCCTGACGCGACCTAAAACCGCCGTCATCACGGGAGGAATGCCTTACGCTAACGGTCCACTTCACCTGGGTCATCTGGCCGGCGCTATGGTTCCACCAGATATCACGGCCCGCTATATGCGTATGCTGATTGGTAAAGAAAATGTTTTATTTGTAAGTGGCAATGATGATCACGGATCGACCTCTGAAGTCGCAGCGATTAAAGCGGGAATGGCGGTCAGAGAATTTATTGATCAGATTCATGATAAGCAAGTTGAGACAACAAACCGTTACGGAATTTCTTACGATATTTTTTCTGGAACCTCTCAGCCAGATTGTTTCCCTATCCATGAAGAGACTTCTCAAGAATTCATGAAGAAACTTTTTAAAAATGGCATGTTAGTAAAAAAAACCACCAAACAGTGGTTTGATCCCAAGCTTAGCCGTTTTCTTCAGGACCGTAATGTCACAGGAAAATGTCCCAACACCAATTGCACTAATGAAGCTGCCTACAGTGATGAGTGCGAAGTCTGCGGCACTCAATATGATCCTTCCCAGCTCATCAACCCGAAATCATCTCTTTCGGATGCTACGCCGGAACTAAAAGACACCGCCCATTTGTGGCTTGATATGTGGAAGGTTTCTGATCAGCTCACAGAGTGGATTAAATCTAAACAGAATAAGTGGCGAAAAGGTGTTTTTAACGAAGTCTTTGAAACCGTTCAACCAGCATTTCAGTTTGATAATTCACATGAGACAGCGTTTAAAGAAATGCGTGAGTCACTTCCCAAACATAAGTCTCGGTACGCTCCTGGAAAAAAAGTTGTTGTTCAGTTCGAAAATAAAGAGTTTTTTAATACTGGGCTCAAGATGATGGAAGAGAAGGGGATTCCTTGCCAGCTAATGGATGGATGGGCCCACCGTTCAATCACTCGGGATGTGACTTGGGGGATTTCTGTTCCGTCGGAGATCGACCCAGAAATGAAAGGGAAAACACTCTACGTCTGGCCTGATTCATTGATTGCTCCCATCTCGTTTACAAAAGTCGCCCTTAAAAAACAAGGGCGTGATCCTAAGGAGTGGGAGCGCTTCTGGAAAGATCCTGATGCTAAAATTTTTCAATTCCTGGGCCAGGATAATGTTTACTTCTACGTCCTCATGCAAGGAGCGATGTGGTTTGGCGTGAATGACAACTACACTCTGACTGACGTTTATTCAGTCTTTCATCTGATGGTTAACGGCGAGAAAATGAGTAAGTCCCGCGGAAACTTTTATAGTGGTGATCAATTAACTGAAGAGATGGGTTTTGATCCGGATCAGGTGAGATACTTCCTTTCAACATTAGGTCTTCCGGAGAAGCAATCAAATTTTGATTTTGAAACATTTAAAGAACGAAATAAATTTCTCGCAGGTCCGATGAACGCCGCCATTGAAAAACCAATTTCGGCCGTTCACTCCCGTTTTGAAGGTAAGGTTCCGGAGGGTAAGCTTCTTGAGAAGGCCGAAAAAGAGACAATGAAAATTGTTCAGCTCTACGTGAAGAACATGGAGAAGGCCGACTACATTACCCTACTGGGGCAGATCGAAAACTACGCTCGCCTGATCAATAGCTTCTTTGTTCAGTATAAGCCGCATGATGACCGGGCAGATCTTCAGGGACGTCAGGATGCCCTCTATAGCTGCTTCTATGTATTAAAAAATCTCATGATCATGCTTCACCCCTTTGTTCCCCAGACCATGGAGAGAGTGAGGCAATCGCTTAATCTTCCAGAAAGTGTTTTTACCATTGATCAGTTGGGAGAAGGCATTGAGGCAGGCCACATGATCGGTCAGAAACAGCAGTTTTTTGCTGCTGTCGATGGTGTTGAACAAGGTCAGGACTAATTATGGGTAAGACTTTTGCGATAGTTTTCATGTCCATGAGTCTTACCAGTGCATTTGCTCAGATCAATCGACCGACCCTAAATGATATATCACTTAAGATGAATAAAGATCTGCCTGAAGTTTGGGACCCAGTGACTAAACTTATCTCGACTTCTGTTCAAAATGATAACTTATACTACCACTTTAAAATAGATGCTACTCAGGCCGAGTACGATAAGTTTATACCCAAAGTTAAGGCGCAGGTTCTAAGTAGCGTTTGCTCAAAGTCTCGTGAAAAGTTTTTACTTAAAGAGCTTAAAGCTAACCTTGTTTACAGTTACGAAAGTGTCAAAGGTGGGTCTCTGGGTGAGTTCATGGTCCGTTCAGGGCATTGTCTTTAGAGGTTCGTTCTATGGCATAAAAAAAGCTCCTTTCGGAGCTTTTTTATTCTTCCTAGATCTTCTTTAAGAGATCAGATTTTAAATTCATCGCCGCTTTCGAGAGATCATTTTTAATTTTATTGAGCTCTGGCTCAATATCATCGGCAATCTCCTGAATGGTACTTCTCATATTTTTTTTCACTGTCGTTTTGGCCTTAGAGATGGCCTTCTTAGCATTTGATCTGGCGAAAAAAATGTTCTTTTTGAAAGAAAAACTCATAGGACCTCCTTGGTCTAAGGAGCTAATCTGCATATATCGTACCATTTTAGGGTCAGGCTAACATCTTGGTTTTTCATCGAAAATGGGCTTTCTACGTGGCATTCTGACCAGTTCGCAGGCCGTCTAAAGATTAGACGACCAAGTAAAGGTTTCACTTGAGCACCACTCGCATGACAAGTCCAGATACTATGAACTTCAGCAATTACAAAAGAAGGTTTTATGAACAATTTTCCAAACCACTATGAAACTCTAAACGTATCTAAGGATGCCTCATCTGAAGAAATCAGAGCTTCTTACCACAGCCTTTGTAAACTTTTTCATCCAGATCTTAACCCTGATATTCAGGACGGTATCTCGATGATTGAAGAGCTGACGATAGCTTACGAAGTTCTTAAAGATGTTAACGCCAGACAAGACTACGATATGAAATACTTAATCGAGATGAGACGCAAATCAGCTCCGAAGAAAGTTGCCGCAGTGGAAGCCCTTCCGGCCTTACCATCTCTTCCGGAGCTTCCGGTAGAAGCGAATGAAGCACCTATCTATCTTCAGGCACCACTTCATAAACAACCTAAATCTAAGACCGTTTTTGCTTTAACTGCAGCGGCCGTTGCTGCCATCGCAGTTGTGGGAGCCTTGAGTCTTGGTACCCTCATGCCGAAGAATACAACTTCAAAACTTAACCTTGTGGACATAAACGAAGTTATTTCAAAATCAACTTTTGTCCGCCCTTCAGCGGCTCCAAATGGTTCACCATTTCCTGAGACCAGCGCCTACATTCAGGGTTATGAACTTGGGAGAAATGACGGGACCTCTTCACTTTTGGTGAGTAATGCAAAAGGTGAGAGTGATGTTTATCTAAAACTTATCTCTGTAGATGACAATAAGCCTTCAGCAGTAAGACATGTGTTTATTAAAGCTAAATCAGATTTCACAATTGAGAATCTTGCAACAGGGAAATACGAAGTTCAGTACCTTGATCTTGTTGCTGGTCTGGCAGGTAAGTCGGAAATGTTTTCAGTTGAAGAAACTAAGACAGATATCGGGATTAAGTCGACAAGTCTTAAAGTAACTCTTCAAACAGCCGTAAATGGGGTTATGAAAGTACAGAATGTTTCAATTGATGACTTTAATTCACTCGCTTCACTTTAATATCTAAAAAAAAGCCCCAGTCCGCTACGAACGGACTGGGGCTTTTTTTATTTCTTTGCTACAATATTTTCATGAACTCTGAATACTTTTCTGCACTAAAAATCCTCGAACAAGAACACATAAAATACCATATGGTACCGATGAAGCATGTCCAGATTCATTGGCTAATGCTTAAACTTGCCTGGAAATATAAGGTCGCCGGAGAATTTCTGGGTCAGATTCCACGTCTCTTACTGGCCGCCCCAGGATCTCTTTTAAAGAAGGCTCCCAAAGGTAATGTGGGCTCAACCCGGATGGGCATATTTGAGACCAGGGAGTAAATGGTGAGTGATATAAAGCCTGTCATGACGACGGCCATACGGTCTTTAATCGAACATAAAATTGTTTTTACGAATCATTTTTATAAATACGAAGAGAAAGGTGGCACTGCGGTTTCTTCCCGGGAGTTAGGAGTTCTTGAGCACCATGTGATTAAAACACTGATCATGGAAACCGAGACACGTTTACCCCTCATTGTTTTAATGCATGGAGACCGGCAGGTCTCAACCAAGCAACTGGCACGTGAGATGGGAGTGAAAACTGTTTCTCCCTGTGATCCTGATACCGCCAATAAACATTCAGGGTATATGGTTGGGGGGACCTCTCCTTTTGGAACCAAAAAGAAAATGCCGGTTTTTATGGAAAAGACTATTCTGGAACTGGAGCGCATCTACATTAATGGTGGCAAGAGAGGGTATCTCGTAAGTGTCAGACCTGAAGATGTGGTAAAAGTTTTGTCTCCCAGAATCGTCGAGATAACAGCTTAAAATAGTCAGGCTTATTCATCTATATATTCGTTGGACTTGGTCTTATAATTTTCCCATGAATTTAAAAAATTACTATCATGAAAATCCATCTCGTTCTACAGCGGGAATCCTTAAGGCCTACGACAACGTCGACCACAAGACTGCCATTTGGAATGCATTTGTTGACTCGGGTCTTGAAGGAATTAATGACGATGATTTCTCCATTCTTCCCAGAGTTATCCCGGCATCGTATTTTCCTGTCATCGAAAAAACATGTAAGGNNCATCACAACATTTTTATTAAGTCTGATCTCTCTACCTGATGCAGAAATAAAAGCCATTGTACCACCGGGTCCAATACGTGATTTTTTAATCAAAGATTTGCAGGTTCTCAAATACCATCCTAAACGTTTAACCGGTAGTTTCCGTTTTGATATGGCCATCGTTGGAAAACCCGATGCGGCCCATCCTCCTCAGCTACTAGAAGTAAATGAAATTGGCTTCGATGGATTGGCCCGGTCCACATTTTTTCAAAATACGCTTGTATCACTCATTCCTGAACTTAAAAAAAGAGTTGTTAATCTCGATACGGCTGCGGCTGAAGTGCGCAACATGAATCGGCTGGGCAGGGACATCGCCCGCATTCAGTATGACTGCTACAACTGGGATGAAGAGTATCTCCGGATAACTGCAGAGAAAATGGGAAGCCGGCTTCACCTGGTCACACCCTCTCAGTTTAAAACAAAAATTGATAAAGATTTTCCGCTTCTGAGGCAGGATCATTTTCATTTTCCTAAAGGTAAAGTGAGGATTGGTAAAGACTTGCATCCCGATGCCCTGAACATGAGTTTTGCTTTTACCCTGGAAGATTTTAAGCGGGATCAGGATTTGTACGCTCAATTAGTTCGCTCTAAAACTCCTCAGTATGGGCCACTCATTACAGGATTAGTGGCTTCCAAAACGATTTTGACTCTTCTTGATGATAAACAACTAAGAAAAAAACTTCTTGGCAGCTCTGATAAACTTAAAGAAGCGATACTCCCTTCATTTAATCTAGAGGGCAACATTGAGAAAGTTCGCGCGCGTCCATCGGATTATGTGATCAAGCATACAGATGGTTTCGGAGGCCAGCAGGTTTTCATGGACCAGGAAATGCTCAAAAATATATCTAAAACTCCTTCTAAAAAACATCACGAATGGGTCATTCAGCAAAAAACAAAACTCAACTCCATGGATGTAAACGGGATCTTATCACGTAGAAAACGGGTCATTGGAGACCTGGGTGTGTTTATTCACTACGACTGGGAAAACGGCAAGTTTAAGCATTTTGAGGTCGGTGGTCTGATGACCCGAGCTACGAACAAAGGTCTCAAAGTGAATGTTAGTAGTGGCGGACTCCAAGTAGCCGTGCTCCTGGAGAAGGGAGTTTAGGCATCCAAATCATCCACCGCGCTTCTGGGCTACCTTAAGGGTATCTTTAATTTTATATCCTATGCAGCGGTCCATTTATAGCGGATAGTTGTGTAATCCCCCCATATCCCTCTTAATTTCAAAAAAAAAGAAGACTCTTAATGGTCAAAAAATCTGCTGTGCTCAAAAAGAAACCTCTACCTAAAAAATCAATAAAGGAGACGGGTGCTTTAGAGAACTACCGGCGGATGGCAATTGTAATGCAGGATTCTAATGATGCCATTACCTTTCAGGATCTGGAAGGCAACATCCTGGCATGGAATCGTGGTGCAGAGATCATGTATGGGTACACTCAGGAAGAGGCCCTCAGTATGAATATCATGGATACTGTTCCTCTTGATTATCAAAAAGAAGCACGTGGGTTCCTGGCCTCGCTTAAAAGAGGCGAGCTACTTCCAAATCTTGAGACTAAAAGAAAGCACAAAGATGGACGGATCATTGATGTATGGTTAACTAATACAAAACTCACTGATGACAAAGGCAATCTCACAGGAATTGCGACCACCGAACGCGATATTACAGAAAAAAAACAATCCGAGGCATCGCTCTTGGATAAACTTCGGGAGCTGGATTATTTGCGTTCAGGCCAGATTGCTTTATCTGAAAAAATGAGAGGCGATCAAACCATCTCCGGTCTCGGTCAAAGCATCCTAAGCCATTTAGTTCCATTTACTAATTCTCAGTCGGGTGCTTTTTATATCGTAAACGATTCTCATCAACTTGAGCGTGTTAGTGGCTACGCTCTTTCTAAGCCTCAGATGAAATCTAATATCATTGAATTTGGTGAGGGCCTGGTTGGTCAGGTCGCTGTTGAAAAACGGTCTCTGATTATTGAAGATGTTCCTATAAAGTATTTTCATAAAATTGAGTCAGATCTCGGTGCAATGATCCCTAGGTCTTTATTGATAGTTCCGATCATCTACGAAAATGAAGTCAGGGGAGTGATTGAACTTGCCTCGCTTTATAAATTTACTGAACATCAGCGAGCCTTTATAGGTCATGTTTCAGAAAACATTGGTATTGCAATCAATACCGCTTCAGAAAGAAAAAGAGTTCAGGTCTTCCTCGAAGAAGCTCAGGCCCTCAATGATGAACTTGAAGCACAGTCTATGGCCCTCAAAGAATCCAGTGCTAAACTTGAAAGCCAGGCCCTCATATTAGGTAAGCAAAAAGAAACACTCAATGAAAAGAATGAGGCACTAAGAAAAGCCCAGGTTCTTCTTGAAGAAAAAGCAACGGAAGTTCAGCGGGCAAGTCAATATAAAACCGAATTTCTCGCGAACATGTCTCATGAGTTGAGAACACCTCTCAATAGCTCTCTAATTCTCGCCAAACTCCTGATGAATAATTCAAAGGGAAATCTCAATGATGAACAGATCCAATTTGCAAGTTCGATCTATTCATCCGGAAATGATCTATTAAACTTAATTAATGACATCCTTGATCTATCAAAGGTTGAGGCAGGCAAGCTGGATATTAATGTGGAAAGTGTCTTCATTCCTAAGATCGTTTTTGGAATTAAACAAACTTTTGAAAACCTGGCCAAGGAGAAAAATCTCCAGTTCTCAGTAGAAGTGGAGGAGAAGCTTCCGGAGCTCATTNNCAGCGGCTTGATCAGATCCTGAAAAATCTGATCTCAAACGCGATTAAGTTTACCTCAAAAGGTTCGGTTCAAATAAAAGTTTTTCGACACTCAGAAGGCCATGTTGGATTCAGAGTCACTGATTCTGGTATAGGAATACCTAAGGACCAGCAGGCCGTAATTTTTGATGCCTTTAAGCAAGCAGATGGAGCTACTAACAGAAACTTCGGTGGGACAGGACTGGGCCTTTCTATCTCCAGAGATCTTGCCCGCCTTCTAGGGGGAAGTATTGAGGTTGAAAGTGCTCCTACAACAGGCAGTCATTTTACCCTCATCCTTCCAGAGTTTTATGCCGGAGGACTCCACGTTCCGGAAAAACTGGCCAAAGCACTTCCAAAAGTTGTTTTACCGAGACTTCAGAATAGCAACCACCTTGAACCACTTCCTTATACCGATGACAGAAAGATCCTTGATTCATCTATAAGACGCCTCCTCGTTATTGAAGATGAACCTTCGTTTTCTAAAATTATTTTTGATCTCGCGCGCGAAATGCATTTTCAGTGTATTGTTGCCCAAAGTGCAGATGAGGGACTTCAGATGGTGATGGATCATTCTCCTGATGCTATCTTGCTTGATATTAAACTTCCGGATCATCTTGGTTTAACTGTTCTTGACCGCTTAAAAAGTAATACAAAGACCCGCCATATCCCGGTCTTTGCCATGTCTGCTGATGACTACAAAGAAGCCGCTCTCCGGATGGGGGCCATAGGCTTCACATCTAAGCCTATGGAACGGGAGATGATTGGACAGATGATTAGTAAGCTTGAGCAAAAATTTACTCAAAAAGTTAATCAGGTTTTGATTGTTGAAGATGATGAGCTTCTTAGAACCAGTATGTCTAAGCTCATTTCGGCCGAGGGGATAGAAATTACTTCGGTGGCCAATGCTAAAGATGCAATAAAAGAACTAAAAAATAAGGTCTTTGATTGTATGGTTCTGGATTTAAGACTGCCGGATATGTCGGGGGCCGATCTTCTGGAATCAATGTCAAAGCAGAAGCTTCCTACTTTTCCACCGGTCATCATTTATACAGGTTCATCGCTAAACTATGACGAAGAAATGAATCTCAGAAGATTCTCTAGGTCTATCATTGTTAAGGGAGTTCATTCTCCGGAAAGACTCCTGGATGAGGTGAGCATATTTCTCCATCTTGCCGAAGTCGACATGTCTGTTGAGCACCGAAAACTCATTGAGAAGTCTCACAACCAGGTTCAGGATCTTGATAATAAAAAGATACTGTTAGTGGATGATGACATTCGTAATATATTTGCTCTGACGAGTGCCCTTGAACATAAGGGAGCTTCCATCATAGTGGCCAGAAATGGAATCGAGGCATTGGAAAAGCTTGATCTCGATGCCAACTTGGACCTGGTTCTTATGGATGTGATGATGCCTGAAATGGATGGGTATGAGGCCACCCGAAGAATTCGCCAACAGAAAAAATTTGCGAATCTTCCTATCATTGCAGTGACAGCTAAAGCGATGAAAGAGGACTATGAGAAGTGTATTGAGTCAGGAATGAATGACTACATTTCTAAACCAGTCGAACTGGATAAGCTCTTCTCTTTAATCCGTGTATGGATGCCGAAAATGATTTCACCAAAGAATGTAAATGACTAAACTAGAAATTTTAATTGTGGATGACGTAAAAGATAATCTACTGGCCCTGAGGCATCTTCTCCTCGCAAATGATGTTGAGATCTATCAGGCCTCATCTGGATTTGAGGCGCTGGAGCTCATGATGTCTCATGACTTTAGTGTTGCTCTTCTGGACGTCCAGATGCCAGGCATGAATGGCTTTGAGCTGGCCGAACTTATGAGAGGCACCAATAAAACCAAAAATATTCCTATTATCTTTGTTACGGCCCTGGCACAGGACGAGAAGTATGATTTTAAAGGGTATGAAAGTGGAGCTGTAGATTTTTTAAGAAAACCACTTGATCCCCATGCTGTAAAAAGCAAAGTGAATGTCTTTCTCAAGCTTCATGCGCAAAAAATAGAACTCTTAAATCAGGTGGAAGAACTTAAAATTGTCCGTGGACAACTTGAAGCGGCCGTAAAAATTCGTGAAGAGTTCATGTCGATAGCCGGACATGAATTAAAAACACCTCTAACCTCCATTATCCTGCTCAATCAAATCCGCAAACGCGTTATGGACAAGGGAGACTTTAGTTATTTCTCTCCTGAGAAACTGAGAGAAATTTTTGAGACTGATGCCCGACAGATTGCGAAGCTTACGCGACTAATTGATGACATGCTGGATGTCTCGCGGATAAGTACCGGGAAATTATCAATGGTATTTGGGAGCTTTGACCTCTGCCAACTCGTGAATGACATCGTGGATTCCTTGGATCATAAAAAGGAAGTGACGCTAACGATGTGTGAGTCGCTCACTGGTAATTGGGACCGCGTAAGAATCGAGCAAGTGGTGACAAATATTCTGACAAATGCGCAGAGATATGGATTTGGAAAACCGATCCATATATCAGTTGAGAGGCTTAACGGTTTTGCTTCAATAAATGTAAAGGATCAGGGAGTAGGAATCTCTGCTGATGATTTGACCAGAATATTTCATCGTTATGAAAGGGCCACTGTGACCGAATTGAGTGGTCTCGGTTTGGGACTTTATATTGTGAATCAGATTGTTGAGGCTCATAAGGGCTCAATTGAGGTTGAAAGTACGGTGGGTGAGGGATCGCAGTTTCGTGTGCTTCTTCCACTGTCCTGATTAGTTTCTAACTATGAGTCGGTGAAAATTTGTAGCCTGTGCCGTGAATGGATTCCACAATAGAGGCTACGGGTCCAAGTTTTTTTCTTAGTTTACTAACATGGGTATCTACCGAGCGCGCGTAGACATGAATATCTTCACCCCAGATGTCGTTTAGCATTTGATCCCGAATAATAACAATTCCCGGCCGATGCGCAAAATACATCAGGATTTTAAATTCAAGAGCTGTAAGTTCAATCTTATGAAAAATTTCGTTTTCCAGAATCTTCACTTCCTGACGACTTTTATTTATCTGAAGTTCCTGCCAGTTTAGATTATCTGAGATATTGGATTGCTGTTTGTTTTTTCGGAGCCTGCCTTCTAGGCGCGCCCTAAGTTCGAGCGGGGAAAATGGCTTCGTGATATAGTCATCCGCTCCAGCTGAGAACCCCAATACTTTATCTGAAAGATTCCCGTGACCTGAAAGAAAGAAAATAGAGATATGGGAGTGTGTGGCCTGAATGCTGGAGCAAAATTCAATCCCGTTCCCATCAGGCAGCTCTACATCTAGCAAAATCAGATCAAAATCTTTTTTAGAAATTTCGCTACGGGCCTCCTGAACGGATTTGGCCCATGTAAGATTGGCCACCTGAGCGGTACTTTGTATGACCATCTGATAAATTTCTTTGCTGTCTTCGACGAGGAGAATGTTATTCATATTTTTCCCGATGTGGGAGTCTAGCGCGAGGCGAAGCAGATAGATACAAAAAAGGGAGGATTCCTGTCGGAATCCCCCCCTGAAATCATTAGATCGATTGCGTTGTTTTGATCACAATATCAACTCGACGGTTCTGAGCTCTGCCTTCTTTAGTTTTATTAGAACCAAGTGGCTTGGAATATCCATATCCTATTGAGTCAAATTTGTTGTTTTCAAGTGCTTTATCAGTTGAGAAAAACTGCTCAACGGCCTTGGCCCTGTTTTGCGAGAGTTTTTGATTTGTTGATGCAGCTCCAACACCATCTGTGTGTCCTTGAACAACGATCTCTCCTGGGCCTAGATCTTTAATAACTTCTTTTACTTTCGTAAGAACCGGCATTGATTCAGCAGGCAGATCTGAGCGACCGCTGGCAAAATTCATCGATTTGAGACGGATAATAAGTAACCCATCCTGGCGATAAACATCGGCTTCACTGGCATCAAATTGAGCAGCTGCATTGGCTACGATTTTATCGTCACGCTCGTTTCTCTCTAGAACTTTATTTTTATCCTGTGATAGAGCAAGAGCCCCGCCTTGAAGGGCCAGCTCCTCGTCTTTTTTCATCGATCCTGCTGCAACTTCTGAGATGACATTATCTGCATCTGTCAGAGCTTTGTCTTTTGTTTCTAAAGTTACCGCCCGCTCTTCAGGAGTTCGGTTGCGTGAGCTTTGCTCAGACGCTAAAAGATTCATGACTCTTGTTGATGCGGCGGTTGCTACAGCAACAGCCTTATCAATTTTGGTATTACTATGGCGATCTGTCTCAATTGTTTTTTCCGCAATGTTTAGTTTAGAGAGGGCGTCGTTGTAAGCATTAGGAGTCGTTTTCTGCGCTCCTTTAACTTTTGCTTGATTTAGCAGGGACTGAGCTTTTCCAAGTTTTTCCTGCTTAATTGTACTTAATTCTAAATCCAGGTATTGATTCTGAAGAGCCGTTTTCTTCTCAGTTGTTTTAAGTCCACGTTTAAACTTGTCATCTAAAGCGTTAAGTTTGGCAGGATATTTTCTCGCCCCTGCAACGATGGCCTGATTTCGAGCGTGAGTGACTTCTCCTACATTAGCCTCTGTCAACTTTGCTTCATCATTTGCTTTTTGAAGATGACCGCGGGCCATGCTCAAAGATTTAAAAACTGTTTCAGCTGATGCACCTTTTTGGTTTTCTTTTTTTGCCTGGTTAAAATATCTGACCGACTCATCAAAATGAACGGGAGCCAACACATCAGTCTGCGAGGCATAGGCCTGATCAATTAATGACTGCTGCATTCTTATTTCTTCTGCGGGTGTTGAGCTTGAAGAGATGGCAACAGGGTCTACTTTAGGAACTGGTTTCGTTGGTTTTTCATGGGCGCAGCTCATAATCGAGGCACCAAGAAGAGCTATTGTGGTGTAGCTAATCATAGATTTAATAAATGTGGAGTTCGTTTTTTTCATGGCTTGATTCCTTTGGAAATGTCATGTGTCATTAATTAGTCTAAGGATAAAGAGTAATGTTTCTTCAGGCTTGGAGGAGAGTTATAGATTGTGTGTAGAAATCTACACATTGACTTCGGCCAACTAAACGCAGACAAACATGTGATGAGAAATCCCAGAAATCCATCCCGAGAAATTCCACTACCTGGGCTTGAACAGTACTTTCCTGATTTTATGATTTCTCGCAAAGCTGAACTCGAAACACTTAAGCTTGCTCTTGAGAAAAAAGATCTCGCCTCGATTCTCAAAATAGCCCATGCCTGGAAAGGTGTAGCTGCACCCTATGGTTGTGGCGAGCTGGGTTATTTATCTATGGAGCTAGAAGAGTTTGCTGAGGAAGGCAAGATTGACGAATGCCGGGCCATATCTATTGATATTGATCAGTATCTCTCCTCAAAAAAACTCTGATTTCATCCCTACCCAAGTATTCGAAATCTATCATCATTTTGGCCCTTGTAGGATGCAGCCAAATTTCCTATATTCTCATGCATTATATTCATTAGTAAGGAAGGTTTATGACTACAACGAGCTTGCGTGCAAACACTGATCGTCTTTGGGATAGCCTCATGCAAATGGCCAAAATAGGCGCTACTGAAAAAGGTGGAGTTTGCCGTCTGGCCCTTACTGATTTGGATAAAGAGGCCCGGGATTTATTCGTCAAATGGTGCAAAGAAGCCGGTTGCACAATAAAAATAGATAAAATGGGAAATGTTTTTGCCCGCCGTTCAGGTAAGGACGACTCACTGGCACCTGTCGTAACTGGAAGCCATATTGATAGCCAGCCAACGGGCGGAAAATTTGACGGAGTTTACGGTGTTCTGGCCGGACTTGAAGTGATCCGCTCTCTTAACGATGCTAATGTTCAAACTCTACGACCTATTGAAGCTTCCATCTGGACAAACGAAGAAGGGTCACGATTTGCACCAGCAATGGTTTCTTCGGGTATATTTGGGGGAGTTTTTGATCTTGAATATGGATTGAGTCGTCCTGACCTTGATGGAAAAACTATGGGCGAAGAATTGAAGCGAATTGGATACGCGGGATCTGAGCCTGTTGGTGGCAGACCTATTCATGCCTTTTTTGAAACACACATTGAGCAGGGACCAATTCTTGAGCATGATAAAAAAACCATCGGAATAGTTCAGGGGGGCCTCGGCCAGCGCTGGATGGAAGTAACCATGGTCGGAGTTGAATCTCACGCCGGGCCTACACCTATGAGGATCAGAAAAGATGCGATGGTGGGAGCTGCCTATGTTATTTCTGAAGTTAATAAAATCGGCAATTCGTTTGAGCATGCCTGTGCCACAGTTGGATTAGTTCAGTGCTCACCAAATTCACGCAACACCATTCCAGGAAAAGTATTCTTCACCATAGATCTTCGTCACCCTCAGGATGAGACACTCTCAAAGATGGCGGCCATGGCAAAAGAGGCTTGTGAAAAAGCGGCCAAGGCCAATGGTCTTGAGCTTGAATACAAAGAGATCTGGTATTTGCCGCCAACTCATTTTGATAAAGACTGCGTAAAAGCTGTTGAGAAAGCTGCCAATGATTTGGGTTACAGCAATATGCCGATCATTAGTGGTGCTGGTCATGATTCATTTTACCTCAGCCGGGTTTGCCCGGCCGCTATGGTCTTTGTCCCTTGCGAAGGGGGCATTAGCCACAATGAAATTGAGAATGCGACACCAGAGCATATTGGAGCAGGTTGCTCGGTTCTTTTAAACGCAATGATTGAGCGAGCGAACTCACTTTAATTTTTTAACACTTATAGGAGATCATATGAAGTCTTTGTTGTTAGTTCTGTCTTTAGCCCTTGTTGCTGGTTGTTCCTCAAAAAAGCAAAAAGAAATCCGCGATGAAGTCGCTCAAGAAAAAAATGTTGATGGGAAATCTCTTGGCATGACCATCAGTGATCAGATTAATAATTCAGCAACACTCACAGATGCTCAGAAAAAAGAACTAACGGGTATACTTTCTGTGAACAAGGCAACGGCCGAAGCTTTGAATGAAGAGTCATTTAAATTTCGTTCTGTTTTGATCAAGACCCTTCTTTCCGGGAATGTAGATAAAAAGAAAGTAGAGTTAATCAAAAAGGACATCAAAAAGATCGAAGCCAAAAAGCTTAAAAACACATTTGATACCGTAGAGAAAATCACACGTATTGTTTCTAAGGAGACTGATGCCCGCCGTTTTGAAGATGGGCTCATTATGATTGATCGTTACTCGAGATAATTTCGACATGCCTCCAGGGCCAGCTCCAGAGCGGGCCCTTTTTTTAAGACATATACTGATTAATAAAATAGTTCTTCGGGCGATCAGAGTTCTTTTTCAAGGCCAGCATTAGCTCTGTAGGATCATTCAAAACGTGTTCTTCTTGAACATCATTCTTAAGTTTATCCATTTCATTAAAAATCACCTCATCATTCGTTTTTGAGTTTAAAATGAGATCCGCTTTTTGAAGCAGCTCCTGCTCCAAATGGTTAGAGGAAGTTTGTGCCCTCAGGGCCTTATCGTAGATTACAACCTCAGCATTCAGGTGTCTTATTAGCGGAGTGGCTTCAGGGGAGTCAGTCCATATAGTGAGGTGTTGAATTTTTTCGGCCCGGATAAAATCTTTTATCAGATTGAGAAGGCCCTGTTTCTGATCAAAGACGGACATATCAGAAGGAAGATAAGGTTGAACAACTGTCACCGCATGAGATTCCTTAGAATAGTAAAAAGTTGATTTTTTTGTCATTCCCACCAGGGGCTTATGAAAAAAGAAAACCCGGTGAGAGTGGGCCAGATGACTCATGAGTTTAGAGGTACGCAGGTCTTCAGATCCAAATTCATCAGAAGAGAAGACGATCAAATCAGTACCAAGAATTAAGTTCAACATAGAAAGATTCCTTTTGAATCATAGTTTCCCTTTACACTGCGAGTTGTGTGCCAGTGACCAAGTTCCTGTAATCAAACATTGTGGAAAAAATTGCCGAGGGAAATCTGGTACTTACAGCAGTTTTTTTAGCACACGATCTTTGCTCTCGGGTAATGTTTTGTTACATTCTGCGAATGAAAATAGAACTAAAAATTACAGATACAGTTGAAGGCACAGGTAAAGAAACTTCGCGAGGAGCACTTCTTATCGTTCAGTATGAGGGCTTTTTAGAAGACGGAAGCAAGTTCGATTCTTCTCTTGATCGTGGTAAGCCTTTTCAATTTGTCTTTGGAACAGGTCGGGTGATTAAAGGCTGGGATCAGGGTTTAGTTGGGATGAGAGAAGGGGGAAAGAGAACACTGTTTGTTCCATCTCATCTCGCCTACGGCGAGAGGCAGATTGGCGATATAATCCCACCCCATTCTCATCTATTGTTTCATGTTGAGCTTCTTGAAGTCCGCACCCGGGATTAATCTACTGCAAGTTATTTAAAACTCCCGCATTCTTAGCGTAGACTTTATCCTGGGTTTTCATACGTAGATTCAGAAACTGCTCCAGCATCTCTTGATCAAGATCCGCATTTGAGGCTTTGCGAACTAGTGGAAGAAGCTCTTCCTCCTCTTCGTCCAGATGATGCTCAACGATTTCTGCAAGAACATTCGCGTGAGCACTCCATTCCATCGCATCCTCGATTTTATCGAGCTTTTTCATAAGATCGTTAGCAATTTTGTGTTCAACATAACCTTCCGACACTTTAATGTGCAACTCACGTCCAGAGAGTTTCATCGAGTTTTTATAGACAATTTTTTCTTCAGCATCTGAGTGAGATTTAAGTAATGCAGAAAATCCATCGTAGGCCCGTCGACGCTCGGTCATGTTGGCATCAGTATCTTTTAGTACTTCAAGAAAGTTACGTAACCCGTTGTGGTCTTCCTTAATCGCATCCACCACATCTTTTGGATAAGATTTGTAGATGTTTGAGAATTGGTCGGCAATTTTTGAAATGGTGTTCATATGAGCTCCTGTTAGATAGAGGAGCTGCAGGACTTGGGCCAGGATTTACCCCGCAAAACGATGAAAAACTGTGGCAGAATATCTCATTTAAGAAGTTTTTGAGTCAATTTGGGACGACACAATCCCTAGGTCTGGATTTAAGAAATCCAGAGAGAAACATCGCTAAGATAGTATAGGCGAGAAATAGATAATACCCCGGTTGAAGACTTGTTCCATTCGTCGTGATGAGCTCCAGATTCGGGGCGGTTGAAGAGAGAGATCCAAGTTGGCTGTTAATAATTCCATTAAAACCAATGTAGGCCATAAAAATGGCCACAACTAAGACGTCTGCCATTGACCACTTACCAGATTTTTCAACGAAGAACTGGATGAGTCTGTACTGGCGTGCCCGGCAATAATCATAATAGTAAGCAAGGGAAGAGAGCATTTTGAGAATAGGAAAAACCACACTAAAGCCTACCACCAGAATTCCCACGAGCTTCATCTGAATTTCTTTATGGGTGATCATCACCCAAAAAACATCCATGATACTTTTACTCTGAAAATACATGACCTGATTATCAAATGAGACGGTGTGATCAAAGAGTACAAAACTTAAGTGAGCAATCTTGGCTTCCATGTCAATCATGGGAGTCATTACCCCTACAACCATCATAGTGAGAAGTGCCAGAGTGAGTGTGAAGTAATGGGCAGGGGCCAGTGGTCCTTTTGTGAATCCTTCCATCACAAAAAGCAAAATCGCCAGACCAATTAAGATCATGGCCTGCTCAGAAATAACATTCTGATTTCTGATGATCACGGCGTGAATTTTATCTTTAGCGCCATCTTCATCGCTGGCGCCGGAGGTGGCAATAATCTTATCTTTTTTTGTGTCGTCCTGTGTGTCAAAGGTTTCTGCCATATATTTATCGATCTTAGATTTTAGCATTCCTTTGATCTGGCTTTCTGTTTTAGAAGAGGACATCTCGGAGAGCATGGCCTTCGCATAATCAGGAATTCCCTTTTTGATTTCTTTGATATCTACGAACGATTCAAGGATCGATTGTTTAAGTGGGGAGTCCTCATTACCTTTTCGAATCCGCGCGTAAACTTTATCGATGAGAACTTCCAGTTGAGATTCAAGATGACTTTTGAGAGTCGATTTGTTTGCCCGGGTTAGGTACAGTTTATCGATCTCATCAGTGATAATAACAGAGAGCTGCTCTTTCCAGGCGTCTACACTAAAGAGTCCATATTTAAAGTGATTGAGCTCGGCGTAGTCTCTTTTGTATTTTTGATTTGCTACTGAATTTTGGATGATGTGAAAGCCTAAGAACATGATCGCAAAGAGGCAAATCGTGGAAGCAGCTAATTTAACGTATTTCATTTTTTTCCTAAAAAGGGTGACTCAGTGAGCAGTTTCTCTCTTTTACGTTAAAAAACCAATAAAGTCGTGCTTCCTTGCGATTAAATTAATATTGCCACCTAGAATGGAGCAGCGCTCTGGTGGTAAACTATGGTTCAGGCTTTTGTACCCTAACTCGAGGATTATCCATGAACATTCAAGTAAACACTGACCATAATATCCAAGGCAGTGAAGAGTTAAACAATTACGTGAAAAGCAACCTTGCCGATCACTTCGACCGCTTTAAGACAGCTCTAACAAGAATTGAAGTCCATTTGTCTGATGAAAACGCTGGTAAGACATCGGCCAATGATAAGCGCTGCTTGCTTGAAGCACGTGTTTCAAATCATCAGCCTGTGGTCGTTAGCCATCACGCAGATACTATTCACCAGGCGATTGAAGGAGCTTCTGACAAGCTACTTCGCTCACTAAATACGATGGTGGGTAAGCTTAATGATCGCACTAGTCCGAAAGATCTTCTGGTTGAGACACCTGTAGAGACTGAAGAAGAGTACTAAAATCTATAAATTTAGCTAATCTTTAGCACCTTTGTGCATCCTCCGGGGGATAATGTCCTTGGAGGATATACTTATGTGGCCAATAAAAACTAGTACAGTTGAAAATGAGCGCACAGATTTTGGTCCTGATTACGGCGGAGTCGATTACGCCCGCTTCTCGGATCCTCAAAACATCGCCCGCGACGAGAGACTCACAAAAAAATTGCAGCACCAGATAGCCTCTGAATTTATCAATTCTCCATTGGATATTGACCTTAAGGTTAAGAACGGATTTGCTGTTGTAACAGGGTATTTGCCAGACGAAGAAATGAAGCGAGTCGTTTCTGAAAGTATTCTATCTGTTGATGGCATTGTTGATATTATCTGGGATATTCAATAACTAAGGGCCTTAAGTAAGAGCCTGACGCTAATCACGAGAGTTAAAAATCCTGTCCCTTTTTGGATCCACCAGTAAGATATTTTTGAATGCACACTCAGTCGCGCTCCAATTTGCCCTCCGATAAGTACCGCTAAAAATAGCCCAAGATAATTTCCCAGATCTGGAAAACTCAGCTCCTTGTAAAACTGCCCCCCTAAACCTGTCAGGGAATTTATGAGTATAAAAAAACTTGCCACCGCTGCTGCCTCCTTAGACCGCGCCCACCCCATGTTGATAAGGAGTGGTGAGAGAAAAATGCCTCCCCCAATTCCCACTAATCCCGAAAGAAGACCGAGGAGGGCACCAATGCCGAATGATAAAAGAAATCCTGGTGGTTTAATTTGATCTTTCATTTTGTCTGAAACAAAAAGAAGTCTCAGTCCGGAGAGGATAAGACTACTGGTGAGTATCATGAAGAAAGTTTTTTCTTCGATTTTGTATAGACCACCAAGGAAGGCCATGGGAGCGGAACTCAGGACAAAGGGGAGGATAAGATCTTTTGAGAAATGCTTACGTTTAATAAAGTGATAAGACCCCATACTCACAACCAGAAGATTGCAGAGAAGAGAGATTTTTGGAATCACTGTATAGGGAGTATTCTCAAGGGCCAGGAGGGCAATATAGGATGACCCACCTCCAAAACCAACTGTGGCATACAAAAGTGCGATAACAAAAAATGATCCCACTAGTATCATTTATCCGCCAATAACGTTCATTGCGTGGGTGACTTCAACCGGTCTCTGGTTTGGCTTCATTCCAAGGAGGGTCTGGAATATCACTTCTCTCTCACTTGGGGATTTGTTGATAATAGAAATGCCATCATCTTTTAGTAAACATGCTCTCAAGATACCGTCAGCGGATAGTCTCCAGCGTGAGCACTGGCCACAAAAAGGCTGGGATTCTGAGGCAATAAAACCTATCTGGGCGCCATTATCTAATAAATAGTTAAATGAAGTTGAATCCAGATTCTGCGAAACAGGGGTGAGTGAGTGGCGGGTACGCAGATGGGCACTCATCTCACGGGCCGATATAAACTGGTCCTTCTGATCCTTGAGCGCGTGGCCGATTCGCATGACTTCAAGAAAACGAACTTCAAGGCCCGTCTGTTGGGAGTAATTTACAAAATCAAAAATTTCATGATCATTTACCCCACGCATGGCCACAACATTAATTTTGATCAGGAAGCCTTTTTTCTGAGCTTCCTCAATATTTTTGAGAATTTTATTTAAAAAATTCCCTCGTGTAATTTTATGAAAATTTTTCTCATCAAGACTGTCGAGGCTTATATTCAAAAAGTGGACTCTATTCTCTTTGAGGGCCTCGAGGTGGCGGTCCAGAAGGATTCCATTGGTCGTGAGACCGATGCCTTTAAAAGGGAGGAGAGAAATTTTAGAAATAATTTCATTAAACGAGCGGCGCAGGAGTGGCTCCCCGCCAGTGAGTCTGAGTTCTTCCAGGCCAAAATCTGATAATTCTTTTAGGATCAGGAAGTAATCCTCTGCGCTCAAATAGCGACTCTCATCCATAAAGGTCGAATCAATGGGCATGCAGTAATGACAGCGCAGATTGCACTTATCGGTCAGTGAGAGCCTGAGTTTTCGGACTCTACGTCCATGGTCGTCTATAAGAAGCTTCAAGCCTGGATCTCCAAAATATTTCAGTGCGGAAATTATGGTATCCAGGCAAGGATCTGTTAAGGTTTTTCGCTGAAAAATACCTGACGCGCAAGCCTAGAGCTTAACCATTGGCCTAAAGCCCCCGTAAATCATTCTCTTGCCATCAAAGGGCATACAATCTGGACCCATATTTGAGATCTTTGGATCTTTCATAACCAGTTTTAAGATCTTGTTTCGGTCTGCTTTAGACTTGTAAACAATCCAGGAAAAGAAAACGACTTCATCTGGTTTGAGCTTAACACTTTTAGAAAATGATGTGATCTTGCCTTCTGGTACATCGTCTCCCATACATTCAAAGTATGCCAACGCTCCGTGTTTCATCCAGATTTTACCCGCGATCTTGGCAACTTTTTTGTAGGCAGCGACATTTTTTTTGGGGATCGGTAAAACAAATCCATCAACATAATTTCCCATTTTAATTTCCTCCGTTAAAATTTGGATCCAGCCACATAATTTCCCAGATGTGCCCGTCAATATCCTGGAACGCATTTTGGTACATAAATCCATGGTCCTGTGAGTCTCTAAACGTTTGACCGCCAGCTTCGAGAGCCTTTTTTATCATCTCATCAACTTTTTGTTTTGTTTCAACATTAATGGCAATTAAAACCTCTGAAGTCTTCTTGGCATCAGCAATCTCTTTATGCGGCAAAAAGCCTTTGAAGAACGGTTTTACCAAAAGCATAGCAAAAATATTTTCTCCGATAATCA
>DLGL01000119.1:26764-44217 GCA_002482685.1 Bacteriovoracaceae bacterium UBA7695
AATCATACAAGTGGCGTTCTCATCGGTGAACTGCGGATTAAAAGTAAAGCCCAGGCGAGTGAAGAAGGCGACCGTTTTATTCAAGTGATCAACTGCAAGATTGATAAAAATTTGTTGTTTCATGTATTCTCCTTTTTGGAGTCTGTACCGAATGGTACAGCTAAAGTCAAGGAAATTCACTCCTAAGACTGTACTGTTTAGCACAAATGGAGTATCCTGATTTTATGGATACCAGGACAAAAATGATTAGTTGCGCTCTTGAGCTGTTTCACACACAGGGTGTTAACGCTACCAGTGTTGATCAGATTCTTATGAGATCTGGAACCGGTAAAGGTCAGTTCTCTCATTATTTTAAAACGAAGGAAGGGCTTGTTCATGCCACTCTGCAGTTTATTCACGAAGCGATTAAAAATGGCCAGACTCCCACAGGCTATGATGTGAAATCCTGGAAAGATTTAGATAAGTGGTTCAAAAACTATATTGAATTTCAAAGGGCGACCCACCTGGAACTCTCATGTCCGGTAGGAACTATTGGAAATGATATAACCAATGACCAGGATCTTTTAAGACAAGACATTCGTCTTTTTCTTGAGTGGGCGCGGGCACAACTGACACGTTTTTTTTCTGATAAAAAAGCTGCGGGCGAGTTAGTTTCAACAGCTAAGCCTGAGGCTCTCGCTGATCTGTGTATGACTGTCATGCAGGGAGGAATGCTTCTTACAAAAATCAAACGTGATCCGGATATTTTTGAGAATTCAATTTCACAAACCCTTGCATATATTAAATCACTTCGTAAGTAGATCAGGGAAAGTATGAATACAGAACAGCCATTAATGACATTGCCAATAATCGATCTCTCTCTGGAGAAGTCTCTGGTCGTTGAGAAAATGAAGTTGGCCTGTATTGAAAATGGTTTTTTCCTTATATCAGAACATAGGGTGGACCTAAATCTCCAGAACAAGCTTCACACTTTGAGTAAAGAGTTTTTCTCAATGTCTGAGGATGAAAAGAATAAAATCTCCATGCAGTTAGGTGGTAGTGCATGGAGGGGGTACTTTCCTGTGGGTGATGAGTTGACCTCTGGAAAAAAAGATCTCAAAGAAGGGATTTACTTTGGTGAAGAACTGGACTCATCTGACTCCAGAGTTCAAAGTGGTCTTCCACTTCACGGGTCCAATCTTTTTCCGGATCTGCCTGATTTTAAAGATACGGTTTTAGAGTACATGAGGCAGATGACTGAACTGGGTCATAAGTTAATGTCCCTGCTTTCTTTGAGCCTCGGACTCGAGGAAGATTATTTTTTTAAAAATTACACTCAGGATCCGACCTTACTTTTTCGTATTTTTCATTACCCACCAACAATGGCCCACGATCGGGATCTATATCCCTGGGGAGTGGGGGCCCATACTGATTATGGGATCCTGACAATTCTTAAACAGGATATGGTGGGCGGACTTGAAGTTCAGACAAAGGCCGGTTGGATTCAGGTCCCGCCAGTTGAGAATACCTTTGTGTGCAATATTGGCGATATGCTTGATTATCTGACGAGAGGATATTATCGATCGGCACCTCACAGGGTTCGCAACACATCTCAAACTCATCGGTACTCATTTCCCTTTTTCTTTGATCCGAATTTTAATAAACCTGTCATGGCCCTTCCGCTTTCGAGAGAGTTCCAGACTACCCGTATAACAAGATGGGATAGTCAGGATCTCTATGCCTATGAAGGGAGTTATGGGAATTATTTAATCAGCAAAGTATCAAAGGTCTTTCCCGCACTCTCAAGTGAAATTAAAAATAAAATATGATTTAGTGGCCCCATAACCGGGGTCATTTTGTCTTTTAGGGATTTCAAATCTTTAAACTCGCTTATTTATCAGTACCTTAAGATTTGGCCTTCATGTTGCTTTACTTGTATTAGGTTTATCTGTTTTCAAAAAGGTGGGGCCAATGAAGCATATTTTCATTCTAGTTACTGGGTTCATCACTATCGCGTGCGGCGGCCAAGACCGAGTCGTGAAATCTAATGCCCCTATTAACCAATCCATCACCAATGAAGGTCAGATTAGTATCGATATTGAGGACCTAGCTCCGGGCCTAGTCTGTCACAGTGGAGGAATATCTATTTTCACTTTTCGTGATAAAAATGCAGATGCGGTTCTAGACACTGACGAGTCAATCATCAAAGTCAAATCAGTTTGTAATGGTGTAGATGGTCAAAACGGATTCAGCCCTACAATGACAATGGAAGTACTTGCTTCGAGTTCATCTTGTCCTCAAGGGGGCGTTAAAATTTCTAGTAGTTCAGATGAATCCGTTGAGATTTGTAACGGGGCCGATGGCCTCAATGGAGTTCAAGGTGTACAGGGAGTTCAGGGGCTGCCAGGCATGACTGGTGCTACTGGTGCCACGGGCCAGGATGGAGTCGGGATTTCCCCTGTTCAATTCTGCCCAAAAGATGACAGTACTTTTCCTGAGTATGGTCTTCTTATCGGAAAAGAACTCTATGCAGTCTATTGGGGCGTAACTCCTGGCTCACCAAAAAGTGCCCAAGCTTTTTTAACTAAACTTGTAGCAGGAGACTATCAGAGCACAGGCGGAAATAATTGCTTGTTCAGTGTTGAATAATACTTTTACTGAAGTGAGTCCAGCTCTCTTTCAACTGAATGGGTTGAGAAATGTTCATCATCAGAATATTTCATCAGTTGGCTGAAGAGATCCTGGGTCTCATCTGGAAAGCTTGAAACCTCGATACCTTCGAGTTGAAGTTGTTTAAATTTTTTGATGAGTTTTTTTAAAGCAGAATCTATCTCTAAAAAATCTTTTTGGAAGGGTTGGTTAGGCATCGACTTAATGGCACGCTCCACACCCTGATCTTTAGCAATTTTAACGAATTTTTTAATCTCACGAACCGGAAGTTCCTGAATATGCTTCATGGCAGAGTTTTGATCTGACTTACTGAGTTTGATAATTTCATTGGTTTGACTCAGAGAGAGCTCACCATTCAGGCGTGCCTCTTTAACTACGGATGAGGCCATCTCATCACGATTAATAGCTTCATGAATTTGTTTTGGAGACAAACCAGTTTTTTCCGAGACCATATTGAGAAATTTCTGAGCAGGAAGAATCACTTTTTTGATTTTTGGCCCATCTGCTTCTTCTTCAGTCGTCACTTTTTCTTCAACTTCTTCTTCATCCCCTGGATTGAGTTCCTGATAAATTTCTTTTGCCCTACGAAGGTGAGATTCGATTTCAATTTTCGTCAGATCTTTGCGTACCAGGTTTTCATCAATCGAGACCAGCTCTTTAACCAGTGGGTTTTGATCGATCACTAAAACAGCAGCTTCAGTATGTCCCAAATTAAGCAGGGCCTGATACCTGCGTGCACCTGCCAGAATCACATTGTCGGTAGAGATAACCAGAGGAGCGATGAGTCCCAGAGTTTGAATGGATTTTTCTAAGTCACTTACATCTGTGCCCAAACGCAGGTAGGGATTAGTGGCCTTAAGCTCATTAAGCTTTCTGATTTCCAAAGGTGACTCCTCGAATGAATGTGTTGAGGCAGCCATCTTGCTGTATAGAAGGAGGTATTGTCAGGGAAAAGAACTTCACAAAAACTGACATTAAATAAAAAGGGCTTCTTTTCAGAAGCCCTTTTTTGTTTATTCAATAAAAAATGGTTTATAAAGCTTATTTAGAATCTGGAAGGCGGGAGTAAATTCAATTTGTACAGTAGGCATCCAGAATAAATCCGGGTGTTTGGTTTTTGATTCGCCTAACCATGTTCCCCCGGTGATATTTCCGGCAGCATCAACTTCCAGGATGTAATCAACTTCCATAACTTCAGAAGCATATTCTGAGGTTCCAATAGTTGGAAGCCAGTTAAAAATTCTTGGAGCATCTTCGCCTTCAAGATCATCTTCTGCATACATCATTTTTCCATGAATAAGATAAGCATTGGCCACACCATCAACTTCCGTGCGTCCTCTGACTTCGAATTCATAACCATAGACTGGTTGGTTCCATGTTTCTTTAGTTGAGTCTACATCAACAGCAAAAGATTGTTGCTTAAGTCCGATCTGGTTAGCGAGGACCACATGAAAGGCACCAGCATTGACGTCAACACAATTTGGAGTTTGGAGGCGCATACCCCAAGGAGCCTTACAATAACCACCAATAAAGCGGCTTTTCATTGTTCCTGGTTCGAAGTTAATAGAAACATCAAACGACATAAGGGCCTTTACGTCTGACGAGCCAAGTGGAATGACAATTCCATCTGGATTGGTGAATTCGATTGGGGCCGGCTCAGCAAACTGAATGGCAGTGGCCGTCCATCCGTCACAAATTCCTTCGTAATCTTTCGCCTCAGGGCTGACGCGCCTTTTGATACGATTACTAAGAGGATAATTGTAGTGGCCTTGGGCAAGGTCAAATTTTTCAGCGGGAGAGAGTTGGGCCAACTCTGCAATGGACATTTTTTTTACTTGTTCGAAAGTAGGATTGACGAGGTCATACCCTGTTGGATTCGGACTGTTCCACCGGTAGTTGATGCTGCCTTTTTTTCTTGGCCAGTAACTGCTCGACCAGGGAGTTTTGTTTAAAGGCAAAATCGACTTCATAGGAAGCGAGTCAAACTTGTAGTTATAGTTCTTATCAAAATTTGCCGGATTGTTGTTCTTGTCCCATTTGGCCGCATACGCTGATACAGAGAAAAGCAGTGCGAGTGCCACAGTTTTTTTCATTAAAACCTCACCTTTGTTAAATCAATAGAATGGGCACTTGTTAGCAATCTGAGGATGAGGCTGACCAGAGGTTTGGAAAGAGATTAGGGATTGTGCGTCGCATGCCTAAATTTTATAGGAATAGGCTCATCATTATCATTTGAGAACCTTAAGCCTGCACTTCGCGTCAAGACAAAGTGGATGACTTTTTCTGTTTCAAAATTAAATGAAGGGAAATTCCTATTGTAACTAAAGTCGTAATCGCTACGTAGTGGGCAGGAGCAAGGCCTCCCAAGTGACTACTGAGGTAAGAGATGAACGGGGGAGTGATGGCGCCAAAAATGGCGTAGGACATATTGTAGGAAAAGGAGAGTCCAGAAAACCGTATCACAGGAGGAAAGGCTGCAATCATAACTGAAGGAACTATTCCCACCACTCCTACAGTAAATCCGGCCAGTGGATAAAGAACAAAAAAGTTTTCCCCACCCTGACTGAGATCGATGTAGAGGGCGTAGTTTGAGACCAAAAGAATCACAGAGCCCATCAAGAGCGCTTTAGCGTATCCAATTTTATCGGCAAGAAGTCCTGAAGTAAGGCAGCCCAAAACCAGAGCAAAAGAGGCCCAGTTGTTGCCTAAAAATGCATCGGTGGCGCTGATGTTAAACTGTGCCTGAATTAAAGTAGGAGTCATTAATATTAAAACCATGATTCCGGCCGTCAGCATCCAGGTCACAAACATAGATAGAATGACGGCGGGACGATGATCACGCAAAACAGTTTTCAAGGGGATATCTTTGCTGATTTCTTTTCTAGCCTTCATGGCCTCAAAAACGGGAGTTTCTTTTAACCAGGTTCTCAACCACACGGCACTGAAACCAAAAATTCCACCAACTAAAAAGGGAATCCTCCATCCAAATGTTAAAACATCTTCTGCTGAGAGTTGAGTGTAGATAGTTGTCGCCATAAGAGAGCCCAAAAGAATTCCTAATGTGAGTCCCGAGGTAAGACTTGCGCAGGCAAACCCCACGCGGCTTTTAGGCACATGCTCGGCCACAAAAACCCAAGCAGCAGGCACCTCACCACCAATGGCAATTCCCTGAATGACTCTTAGAAGAAGTAAGAGCAGAGGGGCTAAAATTCCAAGCTGAGCGTAAGTAGGAAGTAAACCAATACCCAGAGTTGGAAGCGCCATGAGTAGCACACTTAGGCTGAACATCTTTTTTCGGCCCAAAAGATCTCCGAAATGGGCCATGATTATGCCCCCTATAGGGCGAGCGATATATCCCGAAGCAAAGATTCCATAAACCTGTATCTGAGAAAGCCATCCGGGCATATCTGGGGGAAAAAATAAAGCACCTAAAGTTTTTGTGAAGAATACAAAGATAACAAAGTCATAAAACTCAAGGGCACCTCCTAGAGCTGCGAGTCCAAGAGTTTTAATATCCTGCATAGAGAGTTTTGAAGTTTGCATATCTGCTCAGTTTACAGGCCAGGGGTCGGTTCGTATTGATTAAAATGAACATTAGGATTACTATTTTTCAATGAAACTAGTTAGCATTCTACTTACGCTGGGTCTCTCGTATCTTGGCGTTTGGGCCCAGGCCCAATTTCCAGTTCTCACTCAGTGGATATTTATCTATGTCACAGTCTTTGTGGTTTCATGGATCGGTGGATTCATCAACGGAATCGTTGCTACTGTCGTTTCACTTACGCTGGCCGGATTTATTCTCATTCCGTGGGGAGCTTTTTCTCTTCATGATTTTGTTCAAATTCTTGTTTTAAGTTCATTGGGATTCTGGATAAGTTTTTCCATGGACCAATATAAAAAATCGCGCATTAAAATAAGCGCAAGTGATGAACTTGAAAAGTCCCTGGGCTTTTTAGATACGTTACTTGAAAACATTCCGATGATGGTATTTGTTAAAGATGCTGTAGACCTGAGATTTGTAAAATTCAATAAAGCGGGTCTTGACCTGGTAGGATTTCAGCGTGAAGAGATTATTGGTAAAAACGACCTTGATATGTTTCCGCCCGAGCAGGCGACTCATTTTATAAATTACGACCGCGAAGTTTTAAAAAAAGGAGGGATCATTGATATCCCTTTTGAAACATTAAACACTAAATCCCGTGGACAAAGGATTCTTCACACTAAAAAAATTCCCATCATGGATAAAAATGGAACACCTTTGTACCTACTAGGCGTTTCCGAAGATGTGACTGACAAGATTGAATCCGAGAGGCTTCAGATCCAAGTACTCGCAGAAGATGCTGCCAAAATGGAAAGATTAAAAATGCAGGAGCGTGAAACCTTTGTGGCCCAGGCCATATCGTCTCTTTCCTCCACTCTTGATTATCAGGAAACTCTAAACCGATTGGTCACTATCCTGGTTCCTACACTTGGGGATTGGTGTATTTTAACGGTAAAAAATGATGAAGGTCAGTTTGAGAGGGTAGAGAGTTTTCATAGTGATCCCGATCTGCAGCCCTATTTGAGCGAGTTTATAAAATTGTATCCTCCTTCACCAGAAGACTTAGAAATTCAAAAGGCTTTACTTAAAGGAGAGTCTTCACTTTCTAATAATTTAAATGAGACTGATCTCAAAGCGAGATCTCAGGATCCTCATAAGTTTGACCTCTACCGAAAAATAGAAACTCACTCGAGTATGATTATTCCCGTCAAAGTGAGAGATCAGGTTCATGGGGCCATCAGTATTGCCAGAAACTCTCGCCGGCCGGCCTTTGATGAGCTGGACCTGATTCTTGCAGAAGAAATTGGAAGAAGGGCAGGCACTGTACTTGAAAATTCTCTTTTGTTTAAATCAACTCAGAAAGCTGTCAAAGCAAGGGATGAGTTTCTCTCAATCGCTTCTCACGAACTTAAAACTCCGATTACATCTCTAAAAATGCAGATACAAATGCTTCAGCGGTCAAGTCAGAATGAGAAGATTGAAAAACCACTTCAGCTGGCATCCCGGCAAATTAACCGCCTTACACTTCTTGTAAATGATCTGTTAGATGTAAGCCGGTTTGACTCCGGTAAAATGAGCTATAACTTTGAGAACCTTCATCTTGGCCCGATAGTTCTTGAAGTCCAGGAAATGGTTAAAAATGACTTCCATACTTCTGGCACTGATCTCACAGTTTTCATCGATAATGATGCTGAAATCAAAGGTGATAAATACCGGTTGGAGCAGGTCATAGTTAATCTTTTTAATAATGCCCACAAATATGGAGCTGGTAAGGCGGTAGAAATTCGTTTGTTCAGTGCTGAGAAAGAAATTTGTTTAAGTGTTAAAGATAATGGGAAAGGTATTCCGGCCGAACTTCAGAATAAAATATTCGAAAAATTTGAACGTGGTCGCCAGGATTCAAACATTTCAGGCCTGGGTCTGGGACTATTTATTTCGAAAGAAATTATGACGGCCCACGGAGGAAGAATAGATGTTGAGAGCGACGGAGAACATGGCTCAACATTTACTATGCGTCTGCCACTAATCTAATGGGATTGAGATTTTAAATTCGGAACCCATTCCTAGCTGACCGCTTACTTTAATTTCGCCACCATGGTTCTGAATTATTTTTTTTGCTATATAGAGACCAAGCCCCAGGCCACTCACATCTCGTCCCGCATCCACTCTTTCGAAACGTTCAAATATTTTTTGATGATAGGCCGGATCAATTCCTATTCCCTGATCCTTCACAGTCAATACCACCTGAGTTTCACCTTTTTTAAGATCCACATGAAGAGGACTTTTAGGAGCATAACGAATGGCATTTGTTATCAGGTTAATTAACACTTGCTCTATCCGGCTCTCATCGAGGTTCATAACAATGTCTTCTTCGATGTTGAGTTTTAAGTCCATTTCAACACCAGCAAACTGAAGCAGGTAGTCTTCGAAAGTGTCTTTTACGAGTTTTGAAAAGTTCACCTTCGAGTAAGTCATCCGCAAGCTTTCAGCGGAGATCCTCGATCCGTCAAGCATGTCATCAACTAAACGGGACAAGCGGTTGACTTGAGAAACTGTTCCGGAAAAGATTTTGCTCATCCGCTCAGCTGAGAAGGCTTCAACTCCTCCATGCTCCAGCATTTTCTGGTTCATCTGCATATGGAGCTTCAGTGCTGTAATGGGGGTTTTAAGTTCATGAGAGGCAATACTAATAAAGTTGTCTCTAGCGATGACTGAATTTACCTGTTCTGTTACGTCCTGAAGAATGACTAAAACCCCTTTGACTTTATCATGGGAGTCTTTGAAAGCATGGTAGCCGACGTTTATGTATCTTCGGGAAAGTTTGCCGTTATCATAGAGTTCAATTGGGGCCTGGTTAACCAGATAAGGTTCACCTGTTGAATAGACCTGCCTGATAATTTCCTGGAAGTAGGTGATGTCTTCACCCTCAAATGCTTCAAGAAGGGTCTTTCCTAAGACATCTCTTTTTACAAAGGAAACATAAAGGGGATTGGCCATAGTAAACACATGGTCAGGGCCGGTCAAGAGACACATGGGAGAGGGTGCCTGCATGAAAACCTCATGCAACTCTTTTTGAGCAAGTTCAGCTTCTCTGAGGGCCTTCTTTTGAGCAGTGATATCTGCACCGACAGCAATCATTCCGCGAACTTTTTTTGTTATCGGATCCACATCGGATATNNTTATCGGATCCATCTCGGATATGAAGTTAATATCAAGGTTCATGTATTCGCCAGAAGCCTTGCGGATGATTCCTTCATGATGAGAGTGAATTCCTTTGATCGCTTGAGTCTCATATGGTTTGGATTGAATGGCATACTCAGGAGGGGCAATTTCGTTTCTGGTTTTCCCGAGCATCTCAGAAATTGGCCGCTTAAACCATTTCTCATACATTTCATTCATAAACTGATAGCGGCCTTCAGTGTCTGTGTAACTAATAAAAGCAGGGAGTTTATCTGTGATGAGACGAATTTTAGCTTCACTTGATTCGGCGTTTTTAATGGCCTCAATTTTATCAGTGACGTCACTCCCCAGGACATAAATTCCGTCAATTTCATTCTTAGCGTTGATCCTTGGTGAGTAAACCATGTCCAGATAACGAAGACGCTCGCCAATTTGAGCAGCGGAGTCTGTAAAAATAATAGTTTCACCGGTTTTAAGAATCTTTTTGAGATCTCTGACAAAGGGTGAATCTTTTAGCTCTGGCTGAGCTTCTTCGACAGACAGTGATGTCATGTTGCGGCCGTTAAAAAGTAATTTATGGGCAGGATTCACGTACTCATAAACCAGATGAGAATTAAGAATGCAAAAAAACTCAGGAGCTTTCTCGAATAATGAATTAATATTCATATCGAAAAGATTCATCCGCTCTTCAAAGTTTTTCTCAACCGTTACATCTTTGAGCACACCAGCTACTCTTGTAACTTTTCCATTTTTATCTTTGTGGCCCCGACCTTTTAAAGAGATCCACCGTATTTCGCCATCCACTCTGCGGATTTTATAATCAAAGGATATGTTTCCCTCGATGGGGAGGTTTGCAAATTTTTCCCGAGCTAGGTCGTGAAACTCGGGAAGCACATGGTGGTAGAAATTATCAAAGTTCCAGGCAGGAAGCATTTCTTTGTAACCATAAAGCTGATCGTGCTGAAGACCTCTGTGGGCGGTATTTTTTTCAAAATCAAAGTCCCAGTCAACCAGGCCGGAAGATTCCAGGGCCAGTTCCAGTCGGATCTTGGCGGTATGTAGTTCCTCATCAGTTTTAGACGGCCCTGATGAAATTAGTTTTTGTAAAAGTCTTGAGAGAAACATATCAGGAAAACTTATCAGGAACGGTTTTTATTGGCACTTTAGATTTTTGGTTTGACGCAAAACAAATCACTATTAAGTTCTTCTAACGCATCCGCCTGCAAGATTGTATTTATCCTCTTGTTGTACTATTCTCACGAAAAACAATTAAGGATTTTATAATGGAAGACAGTGCCTGGCTGAGTAACGAGGATAAAAATAAACTTGAAGCTCTAAAAAAAGAACTCTCTGTACTAAAAAAAGAACACAAAGCTTTTGCTGCAAAAAAAACAGGATTAACACCAGAAGAAAAAGATAAGTGGAAATTGAACTCTCAACGCACCAATCAGGTTTATGTAGAGATTAAAGACCTGAGATTTAAAAATGTGATGGAGGCCGGAAAAGGCTAACAGAAGTTAATGAATCATTAATATATGCATTCTCATATACGCTTTTAATCCAAATATTACCTTAACATCAACTTATTCCCCATTTTTTTGTCTATACTATGACAGTTGGACTAATTCTTTTCAAAGGAATGAAGAATGAAATTGTTAGTGAAGTTGATGCTCTGTTGGATGATCTCTTTCGTTCTTATCGAACTACCGNNGGTTATTAAATCTGCTCACGCAGGGATGATTTCAACTACAACCGTAGTAGACAATCTTACCCGCGCTCAAAGCCAAGCAAAAGTGGTGGAGTTCATGGGCCGCGATGATGTTAAAAACCAAATGGTAAAACTCGGAGTCAGTCCTGAAGAAGCTACTAAACGAGTGGCGAATTTGTCAGATGCTGAACTAAGAAAAATCGCCGGAGAAATAGATCACCAGACTGCTGGTGGAGATGTTGGTGGGATTCTTATTGTTGTTCTACTGGTGGTTTTAATTATTTATCTTATCAAAAGAATCTAATTGAAGAGTGGTCTTTTATTGACTCTGGTGGCGCTCTTCTTTCAAAGTTGCGCCACCAAAACTCCTGCTACAGATGGGCTTGTGAAATCCTGGGGGAAACTTCCGAGGAAATCTTCCATCGAATCAGTTCCCTTTATCCAACAAGAAATAAATCATTGTGCGCCGGCAAGTCTGGCAATGGTGATGAAGAGCTCAGGACGAAAAGTTGATCTGGATGAGCTCACTTCTCAAATGTACACCCCGGGATCTAAGGGAACATTTTCAACCGACCTCGTGTCGACTATCCGTAGGCAGGGCATGCTGGGTGTTCCGGTAAAAGACCTTAGGTCGATCCTTACAGAAATTTCTGCGGGTAATCCTGTTTTGGTTTTTCAAAATTTAGGATTTAGTTGGTATCCTCAGTGGCATTACGCAGTGGCAGTGGGCTATGATCTTCATGGTCCTGACCTGATACTTCACTCGGGCGAAACAAAAAAGCTTAAAGAGGATATGAGAGTTTTTGAACGCTCGTGGTCCCTTGCAAACTACTGGGCGATGGTGGTTTTAAATCCCGGCGCTCTTGCCGCCTCTGCAGATGACCTGGCCCATGTGTCGGCCGCTAGCGGACTGGAGCAGGTGGGGAAATTAGAAGAAGCTCATAAGACTTATTCCGCCGTCCTCACCAAATGGCCTCAAAGCCTTCCCGCTTTAATTGGGATCAGTAATGTGCTCTATAATAAAAAAGATTTAAAACAATCGAGTCGTTATTTAACTGATGCTGTGAAATTTCATCCACTCTCGGCCATGGCCTGGCATAATCTGGCCACTGTTCAGGGAGAGATGGGTCAGGTTAAGGCCGCAAGACTTAGCTCCCAGAAGGCGATAACCTTAGTGGGAGCCGATGAGCTCACAACTTATAAAGAAAGTCTCAAGGCCTGGTTACCCTAGGCCCATTCTAAAGTTTCTACTCCTCGTAAACATCTTCGTGACAGTGAACATGCTTAGGAAAAACAACCTTGTTGTTTTGACGGTACATTGAAGCCATTTTATTTGTCGCTCTAACTGTTGAAGTGGAGTGACCATAGCTCAAGGCCAGGAAGGCAATGGCATTAGTGTTAATCTCAAGGGCCTCAACACTAATATTATTAATATCATCGCAGGCCTTGTGATAGCAGGCATCGTATGCTTCGCCGGCCTTGCCACCAAAAGTTTTAGCTTCTTCTTCTGTCTTGGCCCCTTCCGCACCTGTGAATATACCACCAACCGCTATTCCGGCCGCACTGAAAGCAGCGTAGTCAGATCGGCCGTTGAGTTCAGTTTCAACACTTCCTACATTTGCTGAGGCAAAAAAGTTATGAATAAGTTGCTCAATAGAGTCAGAGCCCTGAGGTCCCTTCTGGCCAAATTTAGATCCGTCTCCGTCAAAGACTGAAATTTTATAATTGGGCGAGCCTACCATATCCACATTGATGTAGAGGGCAAGCTTATTTTTTTGAGCTTCACTTAAGGATTCAACATAACGGGTAGAACCGATGAGACCTAATTCTTCAGCACTAAACCAGCCGAAGCGGATTTTATTATTGGATTTCACATTTTTCATCTTTAAAGCAACTTCGAGAATAGCAGCACTCCCAGATCCATTATCATTGATGCCTGGACCCTCCAGAACAGAATCCAGGTGGGCACCTATCATGACTACGTTATCTGGGTTGCCTGATTTTGTTTCAGCTATGACGTTGAAGCTTGTTTTAAATTCTGCTTTGGTATTGGCTTCAAGAGTCAGGATCGTCTCTGGGTGAGCGATAAGGTTAACAGCAAATTGATAGGTCGTTGCAAACGCCGGTATAGTATTTGAAGTTCCTTCGGAAAGTGTTCCCACAAAAAGGGCCTCTCTGTCTGGTGAGTTACCCTGATTAAAAATAATCACACCTGAGGCTTTGGCCTTCATCGCATTTTCTGCTTTCTGAGCGAAGTTACAAGTTCCTCGTTGAATGAGGGCCACATGACCTGCAGGGAAGTTGGCAAAATCTTCGATCTCGCAACCACTGGTAGAATTGTTCCCGGCACCAAGTTCAACATCGACAGCAGTGATTTTTGCACTCACTGAACCTGGACCCGAATAAGTCATGACGTTAAAATCTTTTTCTTCATCATAAGAGATTTGCTCGGGAGACTCCTGCCTGAAAGCGGCAGATAGTTTGCTGAACTTCATAAAAGTAAAAGGCTCAAGCTGAACCTCGTAACCTGCTGCCAGAAGTTTCTGGGCGATAAAGTTTCCTGACAATTCGTGACCGGAAGAACCAGCGGACCGGTTTCCATTATTGCTGTCGGCAATTGCCTGGAGAGTTTTTAAGTGTTCAACCACATCTGAGCCTTTCATACAGCTTCCATTTAGAACGCAGCTAATGGAAAGTGGGGCGGCCTGAGAGGGGAGAGTGTGAAAGAGGGCAGATAGAAGAGTCAGGGCAATGATGCTTTTTTTCGACATAGTATTCTCCCGAATGTGGATAAGCTCTTTCTTGTATAACTTATAAAAATTGGGTTTGTGACCCGGGAAGTGCCTTTTGTAAGGAAGAAGTAGAAAAGAGTGGTTTTTTAGAGACAATTTGTCACCAGTTCGTATCATTAAAGACTATGGAACATGGTAAATATTTTAAAATCAGAGTAGGAGTCATCCTTGGTGTGATCCTCATGACGGTCATATTCTTTTTTACCCGACCGGTCATTGAGCAGAGGCAGGATTATCATTTATTTGTAGATACCCGTTCATTTTTTGGCATCCCTAATGCGATGGATGTTCTGTCCAATATTTTTTTCCTTATAACCGGAAGTCTTGGAATTTGGGAAATTTTAAAGCGACAAAAATTTCTCGCCACCCAAAGATCCTGGTTCTGGTTTTTTGCCAGTATTCTTCTCATTGCTCCAGGGTCTGCATATTATCATCTTGCTCCCAATGACTACACTTTGATTTGGGACCGCTTGCCTATGAGTATGGCCTTCATGGCCATGTACATCGTTCTCTTGTGTGAACACCTTAGTTTAAGATTTGAGAAAGCACTCTACTTCGCCTTATTCCTGGGAGTCCTGAGTGTAGTTACCTGGTGGATTACTGCTGATTTGCGTTTTTATTTTTTAGTCCAGTTCAGCTCTTTCATCACTATCCCGATGATTCTCATTCTTTTTAGCTCCCGCTTTAGTCTTAAAAGATATTATTTTTTCTCTCTACTTTTGTATGGATTTGCCAAATGGGCCGAAGTTAAAGACCGGGAAGTCTTTGAAGGAACTCAATATCTTTTTAGTGGGCATACATTGAAACACTTTCTGGCAGCTCTTGGGCTATTGTGTTTGTGGTGGATGGTGAGAGTAAGAAAGGAGCTCCGGGAGATTTAACCCGGAGCAAGTGGAACTTCTATTTACGCTTATAAACAATTTCCATCATTTTAAATTCTTCTTTGCCCTCCATGCCTTTCCCGTACATTAAGTAAGTCATGTTCTTTTTGTCGACCATTTTCCATTCTCCACGATACTCAGCAGAATGATCTTTCTCCATTGGACAAGTAAAGGCTCCTTTATCTGTCAGAGTTTTAGATGACTCGTCAAAGTTTCCTTTCCCTAAAACAAACCCGGTTCCCATATTATCGATCCATAGAGTGTTGTATTCTTTTTTTAAAGTATCATAACCAGTGAGACCCATGCCTTCATAGCTCATGCCCATGGCCTTACCCTTATGATCTTGCTGAAGGTATCGCCCCCCAAGGATCATTTTGAAGTTAGCACTTCCTTTTGATTCATGCGGCTTTGAAGTAGCACTTTCCCACCAGCGGGATTCAAATGTCCATTTTCCGGCCATGGCGGCTAAAACTTTATGGCCTTCGGCCGGTGTAGAGAACTCTTTCATCTTTGCCATTACTTCGGCATTTTTTGGATCAATTTTTTTTTCTTCTGCTGCTGAAAGTGAAAACGAAGCAAGTGATAGGATTAGAGACAGGGATAAAAGTCTTTTCATGGTTCCTCCGATTGTTTAATGACAGAGAGTCTAACAGCAAAACTCATCTTGTAATTGGGCACCACAAAGATATACTGGCATAAAATCTATAAAGGTTTCTTTCATGAATAAGGCAGTGTTTCTTGACCGGGACGGAGTGATTAATAAAACAGTTTTCCGAATGGGAAAACCTCGTGCTCCCTATTTAAGCGAAGAGTACGCACTTTTTGAAGGTGTCCCCCAAGCCTTGCAGCTTCTAAAGCAGGCAGGGTTTCTTTTAATCGTGGTCACCAATCAGCCAGATGTGGCCCGGGGATGGGTGAGTCGGGATCAAGTAGATCTGATCAATAATCTTGTTAAAGTGCATTTACCGGTTGATGAAATTTACGCCTGTTTTCATACAGAAAAAGATTTGTGCCAATGTAGAAAGCCTAAACCAGGAATGCTTCTTGAAGCATCTAAAAAATGGAATATTGATTTCTCCAAATCGTTCATGATTGGGGACCGCTCCAGCGACATTGAGGCGGGGCTGGCCGTTGGATGCCGCTCAATTCTGGTTGGCGAAGAAGCTGATCATCCTGTTTATAAGGCCCATTTCAGAGCGGAAGATCTTCTGAGTGCAAGTGGATGGATTCTTAAAAACTAGGAGTCTATTTTTCTAAACTCAGGAGAGTCGTTTTTATATCCAGTCCACCTGCGTATCCGCCTAATGTTCCATTTGCCGCAATCACTCTGTGGCAAGGAATAATTAAGCTCAAGGGATTTCTACCATTGGCAGTTCCCACCGCTCTGCAGGCCTTCTCATTTTTTACATTCTGGGCGAGCTCTTTATAAGAAATCGTTTTTCCGTAGGGGATTTGTCGCAACTCATTCCAGACTTTCTTTTGAAATTCTGTTCCCTGGATATCTAAAGCAACGCTAAAAGATTTTCTCTCGCCACTTAAATACTGAAGAATTTCTTTTACTGCCTGTTTTAGAAACTTTGATTCTGAAGGATCTTTGGCCATTTTGATGGTCTGTTTATTCCAGTAAACTCCCTGAAGTCCGTGCTGCGAAGCTACCAGATAGAGGGGGCCTATAGATGAGTTGAGTTTCCACTGAAGTTTAGTTTCTGTCATAAATTCTCCCGAGATGCCGAATAATAACATCTTAGCCTGCATTCGAACGCTCTAGCAGCATTTTTTAAACCTGTCTGGAGAACTCAGGTTAAGATTCTGTCGGCAAACTTAGTTCGGGTATGATTAGTCGGGGAAATTTGTCAAAATGGAAGAGACTTTTCTTATTCCTGATGAATCCGGAGGACCTATGTTTTTGAATCGNNTTGCTCTTAACGGCGGCTTGCACCAGTCCAAAAAACATCACCCGCGATTACGCCAGCGCAGAGGGTAACAACGTCGATGCCCTCATTCCACCAGGTCCTGGAATGAGTTATCCTGCCAATCGAACTTTTGACATGAAAGACCTTCGCGGATCAAGTTATCTGTTTTTCCTTAAAAATAAATTAAAACCTGCGCTGGATTCCTTAAGTGATAAAAAAAATGGCGGTGGCGGTGGCTTTGAGAATATCGGAGTAGAGAATTACCGTAAAAATTCACCTGCCATTGATCCCAAAGTTTTGAATGGCTATAAAGGTGCTAAGTGGAATAGAACCACACGAAGATATAGTGACCCCCTGTCAGACGCTCAGGTTGAAAGCAGCTATGTGGCCTTGAAAAAAATAAAACCCGTCTCGACTGTAGATTCTCTCACGTATTTCAAACGTGAAGATAAGGTTTGGTTTACTAAAAATGACATGGCCCTTGCTCTCAAAGAAGCAGGCGTTAATTCAGCTCCTTTTGATCTTGCCACACTTTACGCCCTCACAGGTGGGCTGGGTGTAAAAGTAAAAATTGATAACTTAAACTACAACTACCATGTGCTCTATAAAACAGGTAAAACTGATCCTCATGTTGAGGTTATGTCGGGTCGAAGTTTTGCTTCTTCGCCACTGCGTAAGGTAGGGGATGCTACAGATCCGGAGTATCTAAGAGATCTGAGCAAGTACCTCAAGGGGACAGTTGATCAGAAACCCTTTTACCGTGCTTTAATTCTCTCACTGGCCGATTCA
>DLGL01000119.1:44278-48251 GCA_002482685.1 Bacteriovoracaceae bacterium UBA7695
ATCCATCAGGATTTGCAAAACTCTCACCTCTGGGTCAACTGGTTTTAGGAGATTTTCTTACTGTTTATACTGCCGAAGCCGTTCGTCACTTGATGGTTAAGCTTCAGGACGGAATGCATCCTTGGGAAATTGATCTTGCAGCCGTGACGTTTGTTTCTGCCGTTAGTGCTAAACTTGATCAGATTGTAACTGGTGGTGTATTGGTAAACGGAGACTTGGGTGGATGGTTTGCACCAAGCCCAAATAATGTAGTAGGTGGGCCTCAGAGAAGTGGTATTGGGATCACACGCCGTGACCGTAAAAAGTTTCAAATTGCCATTCATAAATATGAGATGTCGACGGTTGATGGAAGAGAAGTTATCGGTAAAATTCAAAAGATCATCGGGACTAAGAAAAATAAGAACGATGTGATTCAAGGGGTGTTCGAATTTCTTAGCAACACCACGACTCCTGATAAAATCTCTAAGGCCAGTGAGCTTGCCGATCAGGTTGCCCTTCTGGCGGAACTGGCACGGGACGATGCCACTGAGATAGCGGCAAGCTTCAAATAGGAAGCCGACACAATAATCCTGATCGCTCAAGTCGAGAAACGGCAAATTCTGTTGTTCATCACAGAGATTTAACATCCTCTGTGATGTGTTCTATTATATTAAGGGAAACTTTAATATGTTTGATCTTTTAAAATATAGCCGTCCTCTGATTTTATGTGCTTTATGCACCTCTCATCTTGCTCATCCTGTGAGTAACTACATCCACACGGTTAAACCTGGCGAGATTTTATCAGAAATACTCATCAAAAGATTTGAGTCCAGAATTTACGGACAAGATGGAATTCTGGTTAAAACATTGGAGTTGAATCCTGAAATAAAAAAAAGCCGGGGAAATAAAATTTATCCCGGACAGTCTATTATTCTACCCGAAGAGCATAAAGAAAAAAAACTAGTCCAGGAAGAGTCCAGGCCAGTCTTAACCAGGCTTCCATCAGACGATATCTCAGATGATGCTAAAGCCTCTCTTTCTTTTTATTCTGGTGTGGATTTTTTTAAAATTAATGGAAAAGACAAATCAACTGGTGATGAATCAGTCATATTGTCTGAGGCCAGTCCCTACGCAGGACTAAGTTATAATCTTCACTGGAGTGATGTCACAACAATATCTCTTGGTGGGAGTTTTCAGAATTACAAATTGCAAAAACTAAATGACGGTCAGTCATTTGATGATAACAACGGTCATAGGGTCAGGGTATCTCTGGGTCTAACGAGGTCATTCTCGGAGCGGTGGGATTTAGGGACTGGTGTTTCTTTCGATCAGGATTTATTTTTCCACTCAGCTTCACTGACGAAATTAAATGTAGACAAGGTTCTTATTACGAAGCCCTATGTTACTGCCCGATACTTTGCCATGAAAAAGAACAAAGCCTCTATCGGCTTAGATGGGAAACTTGGAGTTAATCTTCCGGGTGAGACTAATGAGTATAAGATTAGAGGCGGAAATCATGCAGGAGCTGGTGCTTTTTTTAGGTACCAAAGTAAAGATACGAATCCTCATCAAAAGGCCCTGGAAGCCAGAGTTTCTTATAGTGTTGATTCTCAAGACACTTCAATTGCGAATCAGAAAAATTCGAACCTCTCATTTGCCATTCTTTATCAGTGGGATCTTCCCTGGTGAGTAAGCTATCCATCTTTATTTTACTTTTATTAGTTTCCTGTAATCCTCTTGGAGGAGGGCAGGAAGGTTCGGTTAAAGGAGATGAATTTAACCCGGGCCTTGGTTCAGTGGAAAGAACTCCGTTCACAACCAACTGGCCATTTGATATTGGGACATCTGGTAGCTATACTTTTACAACTGGTGTAATTGAATTTGATAATGGAAACGCTAAGCTGACAGAGGTGGATCAATTAGATGATGACATTTCATCAATTGGATTTGGTGGAGGACTCTCGAGCGGCGTTATCTGGGATTTGTCTAATAGTTACTTAAGACTTGGGAATAACTCTGGTTGCAATGGTTCCGTATTAGCTTGTGCGAATCAAAGTGCATCAAGCATTTATGAAATAAATTCTACATGGACGCCCAGATGGACATCTCTTTTTGGCGCGTGGAAATTAAACGGCAATCTAGGGGTCGCTACTGCAGGCTCTATTGTCCCAGCTACGGTGGGTCCAAATGGCACAACCAATGGTGGACTTTCTTATATTCAAGCTAAATTTAAAGAAGGTATCACTGGCGGATCCATAACTCTTCCGCTTTTTAATAAAACAACGAATCTAACTATTTCTGCTTGGGTTTATTTGCCTACTGCAACTGCCACAATTGCCAATATCTTTGGTAGTGGGGATTTCACGACTAATGGTTATGGGCTCTACATTGGAAGTGGTACAGGTGGAGCTCCTGGAAATAAAATTTGTCTTCTTCGTTCCGGAGTCTCTTGGAATATTCTTTCTGCATCTCCATCAATGGTACAAAATCAATGGACTCATATCGCACTAACAAGAGATACAACAACTTGGACGCTGTATGTAAATGGTGCTTCAATTACAACTGGTACAAGTTCACCAACGGCACCGGTAGGATCCAGTTTCATTGGGGGTTGGGGGGGGACACCAGGCTATATTGATGAGGTTGCTGTTTGGAATACTCCGCTTAGTCCTATTGAAATAAGCTCACTTTACGATTATCAATCTGTGAAATATTCAGGTTTGTTTGTTTCTCGAATAATGGATGCTTTTCAATTAAATCAAAATTGGGAATCGTTTACTTGGCAAACGACATTACCTTTTTTAAAAGAACTTCCAGACTATGCCGTAGGAGCGATTCAAAACGAGTCTTCAATTGACTATGTCTCTTTGGTTGGGTCGACCGGCGCTCCTGGAAGTAATAACTTAATGAGTAATATTGTTGGGCTTTGGCACTTAAACGAGCCACTAGGAACGACAGGCGCAAGCTCAGTTAAAGATGATTCTGGCAAAAATAATCATGGGACTCCGAATTCCGTTACATTTGGGAATCCAGGATCTTTTGGAAAGGCACCAGCTTTTAATGGTACGAATAGTTATATTTCCCTAGGAACTCCGGCCGACTTAGCATTTGGTACAACCACAAGCTTTACCGTATCTGCTTGGGTAAAAGTGACTGGAACAACAAGTGTGAGAATTATAAGTATTGGAGCTGGATCCGGATTTATGTCTGGATGGGCTTTACTCGCTGCCAACGGAAAATTTTATGGCTTTATAGGTGGGAATACTCAAGATAATACTCCGGGGTTAATGACTGCCTCCACTTATAATGATAACAAGTGGCATTTAGTCACTTGGGTTGTTAATCAGACGTCAAAAACATTTACTATGTATGTGGACGGACTAAAAGCCGCAATTCAACTCAACTCAGGAACTTGTAATACAATTACAAATAATGTCATGGACTATTCAGGTTGTACCAATGCAACAGCTAACTATCACGGCACAAATATAGCCACCATTGGATCTCACCTAGGGACTAGTGCTTTTTTTAATGGATCCATCGATGAAGTCGCAATCTGGTCTCGGCCTCTACACGAAAAAGAAGTCCTGCAGCTTTACCGTCGAGGTGCGAATCGACTGAAACATCAGGTCCGTATCTGCACATCTGCCGACTGCTCGGATGACTCTGCAGGGGCGAACTGGAAGGGCCCTGATGGAACCAATCAAACGTATTTCTCTGAGCTCAACAATAATTCGACTCCCTTAAATGGATCTGGTGATGTGAGGAAGGGACTTCCTTCCTTGCTTTTTTCTGCCTTCACGAATCCCATTTCGACTGGTCGCTACTTCCAGTACCGGACAATCTTTGAAAGCGATGATAATGGAACTGGTTGCGACTACGGCTCTGGTCCCACATGGTGCTCGCCGGAATTAAAATCTGTAAGAGTTGATCCCGTTCACTATGATTCCAGTGCTCCTACGATCATTGGTAAAAATGGAGTGAGCTATTACTC
>DLGL01000040.1 GCA_002482685.1 Bacteriovoracaceae bacterium UBA7695
AGCCATTTCTTGGCCTCCTGATAACTAAAAAGAAAAACAAGTGCGGACTGGAACTCAGGATAAATATTTTTTAAATCTGATCGAAGATCTTTTCTGTGATCGGAGAGATAGGCCAGAGACCCTTGCTCCCCTTTCTCAACCCAGGCTTCAAATTGGGCCAGTGATGTGGGAAGTGAATCTTCCGTATAGCCCCAGTCCAGAATTCCCAAGTTTTTGAGATAATCCTCACTGAGGCCTGAGAGATTTTTCATGTACCAAAGTTGGGAATGATTTCGATGGCACCAGTTGGACAAGCTTCCACACACTGCATATCAAGATTACAGAGATGGACCTTAGAGCCATCAATCCGTGTATCGGTATTAGCCTCTAGAGTCGTTGTGAAGATATCATAGGGACAAACGTTGATACAAGCATGGCAAGAAGCACATATGCTCGTATCAAGTAAGAGCTTTCCCTTGTCAAAAGACACCTCCTGGATCGAATCTTGATCCAAGTTTCTCATCGCCTTAGGAACATCTTTGATGATCTCAACACGAATTGAATTTGTGGTGCCTTGTCTGAAGAACTTACCGTCTCCGACTGTAATAACAACTTTTTCACCGAGGCTAAGAAGTTTTTTGGCCTTAAGTTCTTCAATCATCATGTCACCTAACTTAGTTAAGTCAGAATTTTCATGGATGTTAAAGTAGTAAGGTAGAATCCCCCAGTAGAGGCTCATTTTACGAATAACATTGATATCATTTGTCACACCCAGAACTGGAGTGTTCGGTCGAAATTTTGTAATCTTGCGACAAGAGTTCCCGCCCTCTGTGATGGAAATAATCCAACGGGCGTTTGTTTTCTCGGCAACAATCGAAGCCGCCACCTGGATGGAAGCCGTCACACTTGAGATGGAGATATGACGAAGATAAGGGCGCTCTTTAGGAGTCTTCTCAGCTTCCTCAATAATCTGTCCCATGATGGTAATAGCTTCCAAGGGATATTTACCAGAAGCGGTTTCTCCCGAGAGCATCACAACATCTGTTCCATCCCAAACAGCATTGGCCACATCAGAGGCTTCTGCACGAGTGGGAGCAGAGTTAGTGATCATACTCTCAAGCATCTGAGTCGCCGTGATGATCGGCTTACCCAACTCATTACAGAGCTTGATCATTTTTTTCTGGATGCTTGGAACCAGGTGGTTCCCTACTTCCACACCCATATCTCCACGAGCGATCATGATCATATCTGAAACCGCAACAATACTTTCCATATTGTCTAAGGCTTCAGGCTTTTCAATTTTTGAAACAATGGGGATTTGAATTTTCATGTTGTGAAGAAGAGTCTTCACTTCCATGACGTCTTCGGCAGTACGAACAAAACTTAAAGCGACGTAATCCACGCCTTGCTTTAATCCAAATAAAAGATCCTCACGATCCTTATCCGTGAATGCAGGAGCAGAAACTTTCACATAAGGAAGGTTAATGCCTTTATTTGATTTAAGTGTCCCACCAACCTTAACCTTGATTTTTAAAACTTCGCGGTCCTTTTCGATGGCTTCAGCAACCAAAAGACCATCATCAAAAAGGATGTTGGCACCAACGTGAGCATCTTTCACGAGATTCTTATAAATCGTTGGGATAAAGCTAGCGGCGTATTCAGGATAGTCAGCCTTCACATGAGAAGGGCCGATAACCCATACTTCGCCGTCTTTGAGCGTAAGAGGTTCAGGCAATTTATCGACACGGATTTTTGGTCCCTGAAGATCTAGAAGAATGGAAATCTCTTTGCCTACATTCTTTGAAGCCTGTCGGATATTTTTGATGGATTGTTCATGAGCTTCATAGGTTCCATGGGACATATTGACTCTGGCAGCATTCATGCCTGCCAAAATCATCTTCTCCAGCATTTCAATGGTGTTGGAGCTCGGTCCGATAGTCGCTATGATCTTAGCCTTACGCTGAGTCATAGGATTTTTCTTTTGATGAGGTTATTAAATAATTAACTTAAACGTTTATAGTCTTTCATTTGTTCCATCTGGTCTTTATGACCTATTTTGATGGAAGAGATCTGGTTCTCATAGGCCTGAACGGTCCGGTTTTTCTCATCTTCGTAGGCCATTTTAAGGCGGTCTAGTTCGATCTGATGAGTCGTATCCTTCATGGCCAGATCTTTGCTGGTAGTGGCCTTGAGAGTAGTTAATTTATTCTCATAATCGTTGGTAAGCAACTTTAATTTCGTCTCACTTTCAACCTGCATTTTGTCGATTTTTTTCTGGAAGCCTACATTCATCTGGTTCATGGCCGTTTTTAGATTATGTTCTTTTTGGTCCATAAGAACCTGGTGGTTCTTGATATCCGCGTTGCGGCGATCCTCGAACAACGTGCGTTGAGTTTCTAGGGCTTTAGAATTCTGGTCCGTTAGATTTTGAATTTTTTGGTCCATTGTCATTTTGAGGTACTCATTATCACGCTGGTAGTTCCCCAAACGCTGCTCGTACTCCTGAACGGTGCCGTCCATCATTTTAGAGAATTCGCGCTTAAGGGCGAAGATCTCCTGACTGCGGGTCTCATTCACTTTTTTAACAAATTCCGCTTTATCTTTATTGGTAACCTTTGTGACATCCCCAATGCTGCTTTCATGCTTCTCTTCCAAAGCTTTAAGAGAAGTATTGAAGTTTTCTTTTAGCTTGGTCAGACGATCATTTGCATTGTTGCGCTCAAGCATTATTTGCTGCTCAAAAGCCTGCTTCTCAAGACGGTTCTGATGTTCACGGTTTGCAACTTGCACGTCACGTTTTTCACGTTCATGGGCCACAGTTACAATTTTGTCCGCATTCAGTTCATTCAGTTTACGGTCAAGGCGAGCGGTTGATTCAGCACTTTCTTTTTTCAGTGTCTCTCCAAAAACTTCACGGTCAGCAACAAATTTATCTTCGTAGATTTTTTTGGTATTGGCGTTCGTATCTTTTAGGACTTTAACACGGGCATCATGGATGACTTCATCTTTGATTCCCTTTTGGCGCGCCATAACATCTGAAAAATCCCCTGACCCGTTGTCACGGCGGCGTTTATCGAGGTCAATTAAGCGTAGTTGTTTATTAAAATCCCTGCGGGCATCAAGAAGATTGTTTTGATTTTCTTTATTGGTTTTCTTAGCTTCACCTTGCTGAGTTTCAACCAGCTTGTCGCTTCTTTGGCTGTAGTCTTTTGCCATGTTTTGATAACGGTCTTCATACTTGGCCTGCAAATTAGACATGCGATCGCCCGTATACTGCTTGTGCTGTTCCATATCGGCGGTCTGGATCTCTTTGGATTTCTTTAAGTCCTCACGAAGGTGATTCTTCATTTCTGCAGATTTCTTCCCGGCGTTCTTATGAACTTCAGTTACGTGATCTTCCTGAGAGCGAACTAACTGCTGGCGCTCGCGGTTGTACTGATCCTTCAGGTTGGCACCCTCAGCACTTGTAGCTTCACGGTACTCTTTGAGCTGCTTATCGGACTGCTCTTTAATAGAAGCTATATTCCGGTCGTATTTATGCTTACTAACCCCGGCAAGTTCCTGGTGGTTATCTTTTTCGGATGCAAATGATTTTTTATAACTATTCGTAATGTCGTTTAGACGCTGATCAAAATCTTTTTTCTTAGTCATGGCCTCTTGGGTGAAGCTCTCTCTTTCCTTTGCCCTCTCTTCATGAAACTTTCCGTGGCTATTCTCAAGAGAAGCCGCGGTTTTAGCATCTAACTTTTCAATATTTTTTTGATATCCAGATTCAAGCTCTGCTTTATCTTCAATGAAATTATCACGTTGTTTTTTTACGACACCTTCAGCACGTTCATTAACCGAGGCTATGCGTTTTTCATTGGCCTCGTTATTTTTCCGAATCGTGTCCTGGAAATATTCACGCTCTTTGGTCAATGCCTTTGTGTAATCTACGCCTTTCATAGCTGATCCCTTATGAGATAAGATGCCACTTCCTGTAGCATCATAGAGAATTGTAGCATAGGCCCCAAACAAAAAGGCCTTGGGTAAAACTTGCAGTCTTTTGGACTACAAATCTCTCCCAAGGCCCTTATTTGATTAAAAGACTTAACTTATTGAGCTAGTTCTTCGTCGATGATCTCGGCAAAAACTTCCAGCGGCTGCGCCCCACTGATCAGCTGGCCGTTAACAAAGAAAGTAGGTGTCGATTTAACTCCAACTTTCTTACCATCTTCGATATCTGCCTTAACTTGGTCAAGGTACTTATTTTCGGCCAGGCATTTTTCAAATTGAGCCGTGTTGGCACCAATTTTTTTCCCGGTTTTTTTAAGGCCTTCAGGATCAAGGGCAGTCTCCTGATTGGCAAACATTTCATCGTGAATTTTCCAGAACAGGTCAGTACTTTGCTCGTTAGCACAAAGAGCGGCAACGGCTGCTTTTTCTGCGTGGTTATGAAATGGCAAAGGGAACTGCTTGAAAGCAACTTTTACTTTCTTCCCATACTTGGCCTTAATTTGTTTAAGAAGCTCGGCTCCTTTCGCACAGAATGGACACTGAAAATCTGAATACTCTACGATAGTAACTTTTGCATCTTTATCCCCTGCGAACGGAGCATTTCCGGCCTCAACCGGGAATGTTGGACGGCGAGGTTTAGGGATGTAAACTTCCAGAGGAGATTTTTTCGTCTGCTCGGCAAGCCACTTATCAACAGCTTCTTTTTTACGTTCAATCTCAAGATAGTTCTTAATTTTTTCACGAACCTGAGGGTTGATGTGTTCATCAGGAATGTTTTGATCTTTAATAAATGCGTCGATTTCTTTATCAGAAATAACTACATCTTTGGCCACGTATTTTGCCAGGAATTCATCATTAGAAATCCCTTTTTTACGTGGATCTTTTTCAACTAATTTTTGTAAAAGAACTGACCGGAGTTTGTTGAATTTAACTTCAAAAGCTTTTGATTCATGTTCAAAAACTTCTGACTCAATCCCGTCCATGAGTTCAGCATTAGTCACCTCAATATCCCCTGCTTTAGCGGCTACGCCTTCTTTAACAGCAGGCTTAAACAGGTAACTTGGTTTACTTGTTCCTTGAGAACAAGCGGCCATACAAATCAAAAAACATAACACAAACAAGCTATTAGCAGCTTTCATACGTAGGTCTCCTCTTGAAAAAACTTCGAGTAGTGTAACGTAAATCATCAGGAATAAAAACTTACTGAATCAATCACCTATAAATGAGTGAGGAACTCTTGGTATTTGGGATGTCCTTGAAGCTGAGCGTGATTCCCTTGCGCCAGAAGATGCCCCTTGTCGAGGAGCAGAAGAGAGTTGGATTTTAAAATTGTTTCCAGGCGGTGGGTAACAATAATCGTAATCGAACGGGATTGGAAAAACTTTATAAGATCCCTGAGAGCCGATTCGAGCTCAGAATCTAATCCGCTGGAAATTTCATCCATCAGGATGATGGGTTTCTTAAGGTATAAGGCACGGAGTCCTGAGAGTAGTTGCTTTTGTCCCATGGAAAAAACTTTTGGATCAATCGTTTCATTTGGCAAGATCCCCATGCGACCTAGATAAGGAATATTCTTTGTGGCAAGATCCCAAAATTCTTCAAACCCAGTGTCATAGCCAAGTGTAATGTTGAACTTCAATGTTTCAGTAAAAACGTGAGAGTCTTGAGAAATCAAACTGACATAGGAGGAGAACGCACGAAGCTTCTTTTCCTCTGAAGGCTCAATTTTCTGATTGTCGATCTGAATCTCTCCCTCAAAGGTGTGGTACTGACCGGAGAGAAGCTTTAATAAAGTTGATTTCCCGCAACCAGACTCCCCTAAGATTCCCAGGATCTCCCCTCTTTTAACCTCAAAGCCAATCTTCTCTAGCTTAAAGCCCTGATCGTATTGAAAATGCTTAAGATTAAAATTCATCTTTTCAACATTGAGCCCTGCAAACTCCTGACGATGATAATCTTCCTGGGAGAAGCTTTCATTAAAATCAGAAAGTCTGGTTAGCCCGGTTCCAGCTCGCTGAAGAACTGATATTTTTGAAGCTACTTCTTTAATCGGGGAAATAGATTTCTGAATAAGATCAATCAGAGCGGCCAGGATTGCAACTTCTACAATCTGGGCATAAGGAACAATGATCATCACAAGAGCAATAAGGATTGGATAAAGAGATTCGGCAGCAGAATAATAACCGGCATCCCAGATGTTGGCATGAAGTTGTTTATCCAAAAACTCTTCAAAGATCTTCTGCCCACGCTGAGTGGCATACTTGGGATTAGGGGAATAAAAAAGTTCTTTTAGTCCTGAAGTGAGATCGGTCACAACCCTCGCCATCATTCCCGTCATCCGTCTGACTTCCATAAAAATCACGGCCATTGCTTTGGATCCCCGAACAAGAAGAATGCAAGCAATAACCTCTACACCAAAGAGAGCTAGCCCTGTTGTAGAGTTCAGCTGAAGGAAGCTAATCAAACAGGAAAGGATAAAAATAATATCAATAAAGATCGCTAAACTTCCGGAGCCTACCATCTCTTTGACAGCATCAGTGTCGTTCATAAGCCGAGCAAGAACTTCTCCCAAAGGATACTCGTCATTCTTTTTTGTGGTCTTATTTTGAAATGGTGCTTTTAACCACAAGGAGAAACTTCTCTTTCGCACATCTGCCAGAAGGAGTTGGATATATTTATGAGTACTAATCTGAAACAAAAATCTATTTATATATTCGCCTATATAGAGGAAAACTAACCAATAAAGATGTTGATCAAAAAGTTGATCATTTTTAAGTGACTGATAAAAATCGGTTATGAGTCTTGGAGTCAAGTAGCCAATGAAGGCCGAGACCACCAGATTGAATGCAATAAAAATAAGTAATGGAACTTCTGTCTTAAGCCAGAGGTGTTTCCAATAATTGTTCTTTAAAGAACTGACTAACATGAACATCCTTCAATACTTCACTTACATGACCCTGAGCTCTAACACCCTCATGACGGTCAATATAGATAACCTCATCTGAAAGTCTAACTGTTGTTAAGCGGTGACTAGAAATGACAAAAGTAAAACTTTTCCAAAGAGGGTTTTCTTTTATGAGTCTCACAATTTTTCTCTCTAAAATAATATCAACCGATGAAAATGGATCGTCCCAGATAATTATCTCAGCTCCGGAAAGCAAAGAGCGAATAAGAGCAACCCGTTTAAGTTGACCACCTGAAAGCCGTTTACCATTTTCACCCACTTCAAGATTTAAAACATCATCAAGATTATCAGCTAATAAATCCAGCTGGAAAATCTGAAGCAAATCTTTTGCGGCTTTCTCTTCCTGAGGAGTTACGACTCTCCCAAGAAATATGTTTCCACCAATAGTGTCATTAAAAAGATAAGGTTCCTGTTGAACCATGGAGATTTTATGACCTTTCAAAATAAATGATGTTGCAATACGGCCCAGTATATAACTCTTGCCACTCCCTGTCTCACCTACAAAAACCATCCACTTATGAATAGGAATTTTCAAAGCAAGTGGCTTTCCCCAAAAAACCGAGCTTAGAGTCAGGGATGTATCAGAAATTTCGGCCTGAGAATTTTCCATCTCAATTTCGGCTTGAGAAGGTTGATCGAGGACAAAATATAATTCTTTGACTCTTCTCCATGCCGCAAATCCTTGAGAGACCACTACTGCCACCCATGAAAGAAACATGACGGGTTCCAGGAAAAGATAAAGGAAGCCCGAGAAATAAACCAGGTCAGAAGGGCCGCCACCATTATTTTTAATCAGTATCCCGCCCCAAAGAAGGGAAGCCCCAAGTCCAAGTTTTACGTAGGGTCCTGTAAAAGCATAACCAACTGAAGATTTAAAAAACAGAGCAAGCTCTTCGCCGGATACTTTAACGAATCCCTGGATAAAATTATCTTCCCGGTGAAAATTTTTAATCGTCTGCTTGGCCTCATAGGCT
>DLGL01000052.1 GCA_002482685.1 Bacteriovoracaceae bacterium UBA7695
CAACTAGCTTGAAAAACGCCGATACATTCAGTTATCACGTATAAAAAGCTATGTAGTTTTCTTAAGTCATGTGCGTCTGCATGTACGGAGTATTGTTTACAAAAAAGGCATCCCTCCGGTTGCTTACAGTTTGGTTTCATGGTGCTATTTGCAGTCTCTGATATAGGATTATCGATTTTTTTGCAGTTACCTGCCGCAATGGATTCTCCTGAGTAATCCGAATTTTTGAACTCCACAAATTCACTTAGGTGTTCCCAATAATTAGATAATTCTGTTGAGTACTCCTCTTCGCTCCCTTCCATATATGCTCTAATAACTGTTTCTTCACTATTTTGAAGCATTAAGGCTGTTGTCGAGATGTCAGTCGTTCTAACAAGGAAGTCTGACTTTTTAGCTCTCCATTCACGTGTATTTATATTTTCAAGACTAGAATAAAACACACGTCTTAAGTCTCGGGTAACTCGTCTTAGTATTTCGTTTGGTAGTTGATTCGCTGCGTCTTTCCCCGCTTCTTTTATGAAAAGAAGAAATGGGTAGTCATTCTCCCGAAGAATAATTCTTCTTAGCTGGATATATTTTTTAAAAGTCTCTAAAAATTTTGAAGAAATAATGATTTCAATTTCTTTGCTTTGAGCTCTGAATTTTATTGATTTGAAGCCGAGACTTGATGTTTTTAAGCTGTAGTCATCTAACCAAAGTAAATTTTTAACTTGTGTAAAGTTCATACCCGTATTTGCAAAAAATAATACTATGAAGCATTTGTTAGCTAAAGACGCAATTTTTTGACGTGTAAGTGTTGAGTCATTTTCGTTTTCATACGCAAGACTTTTCCTTGCGTTTAAAATCATCGCTTTAGCTCGAGCTATTTTGTCTCCTCGCTTAAGACAACTATATTTTTCTGCTATGTCTAAATAACTATTGATTGTACCCTGCTCGAAGTCCCACGCCCACTGACCATGCCCCCAACTCTCTCTTGACGCAAGTTGTTCTTTGGTAGCAAAAAATTTCGGTTTAGTAGGCAATAGCCAGATATTCTCTGTGGGGAGGGATATTTTAAAAGGAAACTTGTGCTCATTTCGCAAGAAATCGTAGGCGCCATCGAAGAATGATTTACAAACAGCTAAAATACCCGATACATCACTGTCTGAAGGAGGGAGAGTTCTGTTAACCGTATGGTAATTTCTTCGTATGCTTCTGATTCCTTGAGAAATTTGAAGTTTTGTTAAACTAAATATAGAGGTCAAGGTAAAAAGAGCATTCTCTTGGTAAATCGCTGCTGTATGCAGTGATAAGGTGTTTATTTTTGTTGAGTGTTCAAGATGTGAAGAATACGCTTTGTAAGCATTAATTCCGTCATTGATGTTATCCATAACGTTTCTAAAATTATGATTATCACACCAGTCTATGAAGGTAACAACGTCCCTAATTTTTCCATGAGCTGAGATTTCTCTTATTTGTCCTGTATCAACTCGACTCTTGAGCTCTTCAATTAGGTTTGGAATAAGATTTTCACGTTGTTTATTCAGACTTGATAAGTCAACTAAAACATTGGCAAGGTCAGGCATGCCATTTGGTGTTTTCTTTCTCTTTCTCACCATGAATACTAGGCAGCCAATATCAATTACTTTATTTATGCTGTCGAAAAATAACTTAATATTTTTGATCTCCCCTGAATTTAGTTGATCTGGAAGGAGCCCTCGTAATGTGCATTCTATGGTGTTTCTAGTTATATAATTATCTGTCATCAAAATTAGCCTCGATCAAGCGCTGTAAATATTGTTCAAAATTGCTTTGGGTATTTAAAGCGATGGACTCTTTCTGACGATAGTTTAAGTATAGCTCGGTTGTCTGAGTGTTACTGTGGCCTAAGCGTTCCCTTATGAACATAAGCACATCGAATAACTTACTTTGTCCTACATCTACCTGGCTCAACTTTTCTTCGAGAATATTCATACCGTATGTAGCTCTTAGATCATGAAAACTAAGCTTAAAGTACGTTCCATGTTTAATAAGCATTGGTAAGAGTTGAGCGTCGATAAACTGTCTCACAGCATTTCCGCGTGGTGGATACCGGTATTCTGAAATTTTAGGATCGTTGTTTGCGATGTAATACGGAGCACCAGATTGCGTTAAGAAGAGATACTGGTCATTTTCACTAGAAAACTTATGACTAGAGTTTGATCTTCGTCTTATAGCTCTCTCTGACTTAGAATAAGTTTGAAGCTTTTCCATCAGCCATGATGGGATAAAAATAGTCATTTTTTTTTGGAATTTGGTATCTACTCCAGTTCCCATTCCGATTTGGATTGGAATTTCCTGGCGTCCAGTTGTGTTTGGGTGATGTGTATGTTTAAGACGAAGAGTGAATACAGTTTGGATTCGAGAGCCAGTAGTTAACGCAATTAGAAATGCGAGCGTCATTTCTATAGTGCCAATATCAATGAGAGCCTTTAGGAGATTTTCTTGCTCGATTTTAGATAAAGGCCTAAGTTTCCCACCGTCCATTATGTATTCACTGAAGTCCTCTCGATTCGCTGGGGCTCGTATAGCTAAGTTCGTGCTTTTTAACTGTTTTATCTTAGGTAAACCTTCAGTGGTGTAGAATTTGATATATACGTCTTTTTCATCCCAAAGTTGATGTTCGAAATAAGTATCATGTTGCCTGTCAAGCCATCGATAAAATCCCACAACACTGCTCATTCGCCTTGATGCAGTATTTTTAGATATGTGCCCATCCTCGAGTAATTCTTGGAGGTACGCTCTATAGGCATAGGTAGGGCGATGTAATTTCCTCTTCGGTGAGAGCAGGTAATTTATGTGTGGGTTTGAAAACGTATACTCCCTGAAATGAGAAAGGTCAGACGCAATACTTTCAAGAGTTTTTGAGCTAGGAATCCCGTAGTTTTCAAGTTTGCTGAGTAAGTAAAGCGTGCCATGCGTCCATGGCGAACCATCTACATTTAGTAACACAGGGAAGTGGTGGTATTGGTCGACATTGAAATTGCCATCAGTTAGCTCTTGATAATAGATATAGTAATCAAGTGTATCGTTGCCTTTCAGAGTGATTTTATTCTCTTCAAACCCTGTCAGCCTAGGCTCAAAAATAGTCAGCTTTGTTATGGTGGTTTTTTTATTTTGCATACGCATCAAACCGATAGCCTGTTATGTCCATTTTAGCTGATGTGTACATATTGGTGATAAAATAAACTATGTTCAGTATGCATCTCCTGTGTATCCGCGTA
>DLGL01000020.1 GCA_002482685.1 Bacteriovoracaceae bacterium UBA7695
GAGAGACCGATTGAAGGTCACGAGTCAGATGATCCACTTGTTGGCGAACCTGAGTTCCCAGTAGGATTTGAAAAAAAACTGAACCCACCAGAATTTTTGAAATAGTCAGTGCCTTGGTATCAATTTGAGGAACAATAGAGATGCTCTCAAGGTCGGCACAGTATTTTTTAAGGTACAAAAGTCCAAATAAAAGCAAGACGGCCAGGAACATATGGATGGTGATGAGAAAGGGCTTTAAATGGGTTGAAACAACCAGAGCACCGACGCCACCTTGAATCAATATGAGAAAAAGTAATCCACCGCAGAACCATGGAAGATTTCTCTCAGTCTCGCGGAATTTGAAACTCTTAATAAAGAGCGCCACAATCCCAATACCGAGTAGAACCCCGAGTAAACGGTTAAGGTATTCCGTCCAGGTTTTAAAAGGGTCAAAATCGGCAATAGTTTTGCCGGCGATTTTATAGATCTCTTTGTAATTGGGAGGAAGCTCGCTTAAATCCATCGGCGGAATCCACTGACCAAAACAGTGAGGCCAGTCGGGGCAACCAAGTCCAGAACCAGTACCACGAACGATGGCACCGGCCAGAATAACTAAGTAAGTTCCGATTACACAGAGTAAAATAATGCGCTGAAAGCCTTTCATGCTTAAAAGTTACCATGATCACTTTGCTTTTTCACCCATTAGATGTTGAAATAATAAGATCAAAGGAAGTGAAATGTTTTCTCTCGAAACCACTCTGCTGGGAGTGGCGCTGGCCTTAGACGCGGCTGTCGTCAGTTTTACCATTGGGCTACTTCATCTGGACTTACCTAAATATCAAAAAACGCAGCGCGGACTCATGGTCTGTGGCCTTTTTGGATTTTTTCAATTCCTTATGGTGTGGCTGGGAAGCTTTGGCGGCTATTACCTTTCGTTTTCTAGTTACGGACATATGTTCCAGATCATAGTTGCCTTAATTTTTATTGTTATTGGAATAAGAGTTCTCCAAACAAGCTTTTCAAAAGAAGATGACCACATCGAGTGGGGACTCTTTCCGATGATTGGACTTGCTATTGCTACCAGCATTGATGCTCTGGCCGCTGGGGTGAGTATTGGAACCTTGCCGGGGGCCTTCACGAGCTCTGTGGAAATTGGGCTTATCACTTTAGTGGTTTGTGGGGGAGCTTACTTCGCTGCCCGGATTGTTAAGTCTCTTCCGACTCAGTGGCTACTACGTGTGGCCGCCGTGATCTTCTTTTTTTTGGGCGGACAAATTCTTGTGGATTATCACTTTTAGGAGTTTTCAATGTTACTTGAAATGAGTCAGTTTAAAAAAGCCTACCAAACGCTCAAAAGCATCATTGGGCCCACGCCACTGGTTTATAATGAATGGCTCTCAAAGCAGTATGATTGCCAGATTTATTTGAAGCTTGAGAATATGCTTCCCATCGGATCTTTTAAGATGCGTGGAGCGACCAATAAGATTGCTTCACTGACTGCTGCTGAGAAAAAGCAAGGAGTGCTTGCTGTAAGTGCGGGCAACCATGCCCAGGGAGTGGCCTGGGCCGCTCACCGCTTTAAGGTGAAAGCAACAATCATCATGCCAGAAGGCTCTCCTCTGACAAAAATCAGAAACACTGAATCTCTTGGTGCAACTGTGATCCTCAAAGGCCAGAACATTGAAGAGTGTTTTGTGATCGCTCAGGAAATGATGAAAAAAACGAAAATGGTTTTTGTCCATCCTTATCATGATCCTATGGTCATTGCAGGACAGGGAACTGTCGCTTTTGAAATCATCGACCAACTGCCTGACGCCGATTATCTTTTCTCTTCAATTGGAGGAGGAGGACTGGTTTCAGGAATGGGTCAGGTTCTTAAAGGACACAAATCAAAAACTAAAGTGATTGCAGGCCAGGCATCTGGCTGCTCAACGATGGTAAAATCTCTCCACGCGGGAAAAGTTCTCAAAGCTGAGAAAGCGGAGACTTTTGCTGATGGCATACGTGTAAAGAATGTGAATAAAGACATGTTTGAATCACTCGGTAAAGTCGTGGATGCTACTTACACGGTTGATGATGAAAAGATGGCCTGGGCCATTCTTCAGTTAATGGAGAAGGCCCGCGTGATTGCCGAGGGAGCAGGGGCTTTGCCTCTTGCACTTTTTGATCAGCTCTACAAAAAAGATCCTAAGAAATTTAAAAATAAAAAAATTGTTCTCGTTGTTTGTGGTGGAAATATTGATGTGAATCTTCTCGAGAGAATCATTGACCGCGGACTCATTGAATCTCACCGAAAAGTCCGCATTTCTATTCGTATTTCCGACCGCCCGGGTGTGCTTCATCAGCTCACAAAAATCATCAAAGATGTAGGTGCTAACATCCTTCAGGTTGTTCATGACAGAGATGCCTCCGAGGCGGGAATCACAGCGACAAATGTCGTTTTCACTCTCGAGACCAAGGGGGATACGCATATGAAAGAATTGCTCAAGGAAATGCGCAAGGAATTTCCTCTGGCCACTGTCATTCCATAAATGGTGTTCGAACTGAATAATAAACGAACCATCAGAGACTTTTTGGCACCAATTCAATCTTAAAAACTAAAAAAAAATCACACCATCCGCATTTCTTTTTTGCAAAGTAAAAAGATTTCGCTACAACTCGGTTAATTCTTTAAAACTACCGGAGGTTTGTAATGTTAAAAAAACTAATTGCTCTTTTTCTCATCGTTTCTGTTTTCACTGTTCAGGCCAATGCTTCAACTAACCAAGGTTTAAAAGCTGCCTTCAATGAACTTAACTACTCACTAACAACTGAGTAGGAGCAGAAAGATAAGTCTTTTTATGAATCTAAAATGAAAGAATTCACTGCAACTCTTCGTGACCTACAATCTAAAGGTCTGACTAGCGCTCAATTTATCGATTTTGCGAGATCAGAAATCAAAGATGCTCAAGCAGCTAAAGACTTTGAAACTGCAATGTCTATGGTTGCAATTAACAATATGTCCGTTGAAGAAGCCTCTAATTATGTTCATGAAGTCATGAAAAAGTCTTATTCTTCAGGAGCTAGCTGGGTGGGCGAGGCTTTGGGCTATGTTGGTGCGAGTTTATTTTTACTCGGGTTCATCTTTCTAATTGCTACTGCGCCTGTTTCTAACGGCTGCTATGGACCGGATGTCGTCTCTTGCACACCTGTTTGTTACAACGATTATTACTATGGTTACTCTTGTTATGATGAGTGTTACTCCACTCCTACTTGTTTCTAGTTTCATAGAGACCCATAAACGCTAAAGTGACCAAAACCTTCAGGGTGTCTAATTCTTAGACACCCGCAATTTTTTTGACATCAGCTTCCCCACACTTAGACACCCCCATTAACTCAGAACTTGGCACGAGATTTTCATATAAAGACCTGTCATATCTAATTTAAGGGAACTTCCTATGAAGCATCTAATGCTAATTGTCCTCATCCTTTGGTCGGGTCTCCTTCTGGCACAGGAAGGTGGGATTCCAACTAAATACATGAACGACCCCGCTGCGGATTTAACCCTCAATGGAAAGCTTTTGTTACCTGATGACGTTCATGAAATGTATACGAAATCTAACGGCAAATATGATATCTCAAAGCTCAATCCGATTGAGACTTCAGATCTTTGGAAGAACACTTTTACCAAAACTCTTCCCGTTGAAATTCCTGCAGTTAATGACCAGGCGGAAGTGGAGTACCACTCACCAATTCTTTCTCCTTCAGGAATCTTTCGTTTCAATATCTTAAATAAAAATGGCGATAATAAGTTTTATACAATGATGCTCAGTAAAACTGTGCATTCATCTCTTCTTGCAAAAAGTCTTTTGCGCAAAATTGGCTACCAGGTGCCGGATATTAAGCGCATCCCACAAGTCACTGTTAAATTTAAAACTGAGAAAGACAAACTTCTTTTCATTAATTACCTTGAAAAAGTCGCTATGGCCGGTGCTGCTAAGAACTGGATAGTAGAAGATCTTGGAGATAAGCTCATTCTTCAGGATGTTGTTGTTCTTAAATCAAATAATATTATCTATAACCTGGCCTACGGAGTAACTCCTGAGATGATTCAAGGTCGACGTTTGATTTCTGCTACGGCCGTTCCACTTTCTATTGTTAACCTCACTGAAAGTGTGAACATGCTCCGTTATACAGCAGGATCAATCTCGAATAATAAAGTTGTCCTGGATGTGACTAATCTTGAAGATTTCCAGTGTACCTGGGATGATGCCCGTTGGATTACCCGCAGAATTGAGAAGCTTACGCGACAGGACTGGCAGGAAATCGTGGCCTCTGCAGATGTGCCTAAAGTTGTTCAACAGGTTCTTCTTGAAAGAATCATCTCTCGCCGCAATTCAGTGATGAAGATTTTTAAAATCGATGCTGAACAGTTACCTATCGATAATAATATCAACAATGGTCTTGAACTCGTTAACGGTAAACTCACTCAGAAGAGCTGGCCGGGCTACGCCAGTCAGTTTGCTCACGGTGACCCGGCCTCGCCACTCTCTGATTCTGATATGAGAGCGTGGGTTAAGTCTCGTGCCCTCTCGACGGCAATGGAGCTTGGTCTTGGTCTGATCAATCAGCTTCCTTTCATGGGCACAGATATTAATAAAATGAGCGAAGGGATTGTTAAAAAAGAAATGGAGAAGGGTCTTGCCCAGGCAATTATTGATAAAAAGCCTTTTGAGATGCCGGTTAAAACGTTTGTCTTCCCAACGGTTCGTGGGAACCTTATTTTTTCTCGAAACTTAGTAACCGGTACTTACCTTGGAACTGATAATCTGGTTCAGTTAGTTGATACCGTAGGTGTATCGATCAATGCTGGTGTTTACGCAGGCACGATGGGGATAAGTACTAAAAAAATTAAAAGCAAAGACCTCATGCCTATCAATATTGCAGGTGGAGCTCAAGTTGCCTACCTTCGCACTTATGCTCACTTGAGACCTGCTTATTACATCAGGCAGTCTCTGAAATATCCATTTATCAACGTTCTGGTTCCGCTGGTCAAGATTGACCTTGGCAGAAAGCTTCACGCGGCTTACGCCACAGTGATTAACCCAGAGGCTTCTGAAGAGCAGAGACGTGATGCCGTTGCAAGTGCACTGGCGCCCTTTAAAGAAACGATGAAGGTGGGAGAGTCCATTCTCGTAACAGACTCTCTGGTGAAGAATGCCGGGGCCCAGGCAGGTGCCAACATTTATGGTAAGCTCTTCTCCGCTTCAGTTGGACTAAGCTCAAATCACATCGTTATGTCAC
>DLGL01000039.1:0-12368 GCA_002482685.1 Bacteriovoracaceae bacterium UBA7695
GTCTCCTGCCAGTTTGTCTGGGCCTCAGAATAAAAAGGCGAGACGGCCAGCAGGCAAAGGAGGAGCCCCTGAAAGAAATTAGTCATCAACTTTTATGCTGGTCGATGCGTCGGTTGGAATCTGGGTTGAAGTGGTAATGGTAAAAATTCTCTGAGACTTGGCCAGAACGTTTTCTCCCGCCAGACCTTTCAGATCTTGGGCCTTGAGTGTCCACTTGTTTTCTCCTTTCTTGAGAGTCAAAACTGGATCAAGGAGGACCTGGTGAGCATTGCCGTCGTTAACAACTTTAAGAGTCATGGATTTAGGATCTGATTTAAGAATTTGCACACTGAGTTTTCCGGCAGCATCTTTGGGAGTAACGTAAAGAGCGGCCATGTACCTCATCATCATCTGAATGCCTGATTGCTTTTTGGCCTTGGCACCCACGCTTAAGGGAAGTTGTTCAGCAATGACTCTGAAGGCTTTTTCAGAATCTAAATTTCCAGATCCTGTCCAGACAACTCTGACCGTTCGTTTTTCTTTAGAAGGAATAATCATTTGGGGAGGAAAAATTGTAACTTCAGTGGTTTTAGGCATTTCTTCTTTGCCCATTTCATCCATCACTCTTTGTTTCACTGAGAGTTCAATGGCCATAGATTCTGCGGTGTCATTTTCAATTAAAAATTGTGCGTTTTTTTGATTTTCACCCAGTTTAATGGATTGGGACATGGGATTAAATTTGAAAGCGAATACGAGAGGTAAAAAACATAAGATAACGATAAAGTTCATCCTGAACTCCTTTAAATTTATCTTAACATCCTACGGTTAATCAGCGCTGAATAATAGTCACAAATTTAAATTTTTTAGAATGAGAAACGATCATGACCGGAGAGTGGTGAGGCTTCGAAGAGTTGCTTTTTAAATAGGGTTTTTTATCAGCTGAGTACTCCACGGAAACTGAGGCCGGCACTCGTCCTCTAAGGAGGAGAACTTCAGTTTCCGCCCTAAGGGTAAATGAGGCCAATAAAAGAAAAAAACCAGGGGCGTATTTCATACCCTGGTTTATCGGAAAATTTGCCCGACAGCTTTAGTCTAGAATGTAAAGGTTTGAAATCCTTAAGTGGGCTTAGTTGGCCGCAATAGTGAAAGTGATTGTATCCGTATACTCACCGGCCACCATACTTGCAGCAGGGACACCAGTATAAGAAATTTTCACGTCTTTATTTACGTTCACCGCTGCCGCTTGTGGATTAGAAATAACATATTGAGAGTTTAAGTTAATCCCACCTTGAGTACCGTAGGTCAGTGAATAAGGAAACTCTTCGTTACCACTTGTACGTCTGAGTTTTCCATTGTGAGCAGAACTCAGAGTAATTTTATAACCACTGGTAGAGTTTGAAACCTCTGTTACAGTCGCCACTTTGGATGCATTTTGTGTGGTCTGGAGAGGTAAGCTCGCCGCTAAAGGTTCCGCTGTTAACGAAATACTCATAACTGGTGCAACAGTTCCTTTAAGAAGAAGAGTGGCCGTTGTTGCAGCAAATAGTGACGATGTTGTTAGAGTTGCAAGGGTAAGAGCTAAAAGTTGTTTTTTCATTGTGCCTCCATGGCGTTAAAACTTAAGATGAGTATTGCACTACTGGGGCCAGTGCGTTATTTATGAATAACAATCACTTGGACTCCCAAAGTGGGCAAAAGGTTACCGATTTGGTGACAAAACGGCTAAATGTTAGAGTAAGCTTAATACACTGCGGTGGGCCGTCAAGTAGGCAAATGTTGGAAACTTAAGAAAAGCTAATTAGTCCAGATATGGAATTCGCGCTGGATACGGGCCTTCTCTTCGTCATCGAAGTGATTTCCATCTATTGAGAGGTGAATGAGCTTGGGCATCTGTTTGAACATGTCCGGAAATTTTATGAATTGATTGCTGTCGAGGTTAAGTCGTTTTAAGAGTCGCAGTTCTTTAAAAGCAAAAGGCAGAGAGTTCAGGGCATTGTGAGGTAAGTGAAGTTCTTCCAGCGTGGTGATCATGGAAATTTCCTCAGGCAGTTTTTCCAGACCACAACCTTTGATGGTCAGAAACTTTAAAGGCGCGTTGATTTTCCCGAGAGGTAAAAGAAAAACTTTTATCGGAGTTTCAATAATTTTTAAATTCTCCAAAGAGGGGAGCGAAAAAACAGCTGAGAGGTCACTCTTATTCCCCACAAACTTTAAAGAGAGGATTCTAAGTTTATTCCACCCGTTAATAAGATCAGGAAAATTTTCAACACTTCCTTCCAGGTAGGCTTCCTCGAGATTTGGAAAATCAAAAAGTTCTGCTGGAAGCTTTTGATCTTTGAGGTTCAGCTTCAGGGACCGTACATCATCCCGCTCTTTTAAGGCCGCACTCAGGCTTTTATAGAGCTTCATAAATTCATGTATCCCAGAGCGTGAGTCATGGGCCCAAAGTTTATCCGGTGGGGAGAGGCGAGTTGAACTTTTTCCTTAGCGTGAACAGCGATCCCAAGACCAGCTTTAAGGAGCATGGGGATATCGTTGGCCCCGTCACCAATGGCGACAACTTCACTGAGCTTGAGATTTTCTTTTTGGGAGAGCTCTTCAACAATTTTTTCTTTGGCTTCAGCATTAATCACGGGACCCGAAATTTTCCCACTCAGTAATCCGTTTTCAGTTTCAAGATTATTGGCAAAAACATAATCCATCTTAAGTTGTGCCTGAATGTCTTTGGCAAAAAATTCAAAGCCACCAGAGGCGATAGCGGTTTTAATACCATGAAATCTTAGTTTTTGAATAAACTCCACTGTGCCAGCAGTGAAGGTGAGTCCCTTCAAAATTTCTTGCATGAGATTTTGATCAAATCCTTTAAGAAGAGAAACTCTCTGAGTTAGGGATTGATTAAAGTCCAGCTCTCCATTCATGGCCTTGGCAGTGATAAGCTTGACCTGATCCCCGACGCCAAAACGCTGGGCCATCTCATCGATGACTTCGGCGGTAATGAGGGTTGAGTCCATATCGAAGATAACTAATTTTTTAGGAGTTTCAAAAATCTGGCGTGGAATCAGTCCAATATCCACCCTGTGAAGTTTGGAGAGTCCCATTAAAGCAGTCTTTAAGGCCTGATAGCGGGAGGGATCTATTGAGATATTGAGAATCTTTCCCGAGGAGGTCAGTGAGCGGGAGAATTGTTTTAGAATTGACGTTAATGACGGGAGAAACTCTTTGGCCACACCGGGCCCTGACATGCAGACCACTACATAGTCTGCTTTCATACGGCCGGAGCTCCCGACTTAAGTTCTTTTTTTTGCCGTTTTTTTTCTGCCCTCTTTTCCTGAAGTTTTTTAATCATGTGAAGCGAATAGATCAGAGCAGACCACAAAGAAAGAAAAGCAGAGATATAAATCAGGATAGTTCCATAGAGCGGAAGATCAATTCCCAGGAAGTGGTCATAGACCATTAGCATAGGGATGGCGACCATCTGTGTTCCGGTCTTCCATTTACCCATAGAGCTCACCGGCACATCCACACCTTCAGTCAGTGCCAGAAGGCGCAGTGAAGTCATATACATTTCTCTCACCACAAGAATGATCACAACGATGGGGTGAACCCTGTCCACGGCAAGTAGCATGATGATGGATGAGACCACAAGAAACTTATCAGCAATAGGATCCAGGAATGATCCAAAGACTGTGACGATATTTCGTTTACGGGCAATGTAGCCATCGAGAAAATCAGTGATACTGGCCATGACAAAAATCCAGCAAGCAATGTGGCCCAGGTATTCCTGATAGGGTGCTAGAAAGTCAGGCGTTTCATCACTAAAATAAAGTGTCAAAACTACCACCGGAATCATCAGCATCCGGAAGAAGGTCAGGCGGTTGGGCAAATTATCAATTTCGAGGTCATTTCGTTCCATGTAGATCCAATTTATCAGACAATTATCTTCAAGCAAAAAGAAACCTTTACCTAGCTTGGAGTAATCGTACTTAACCCCTTACAATATGAGAATATTGATTTTTAGAGGTGCATAAATGGAACGTCGTTTTAATTTAATTAAGTCTGATTTTGAGAAACATGAGAAGAGAGTGCTGCCGCGTTTTCCTTTTTGCTACCTGACATTTAAGTCTGATGAAACTTCTCGGGTTTATGAGATCAAAGATATCTCCCATACAGGAATGCAGATCTCTCTTAAAGAAGAGGTCCATGTTTTTGACGCTGACACCATTCTCAAAGGAAGTATCCACTGGCTTGGTAAAAAACTCGACATAGCGGCCACTGTTAAGTGGAGCACTTCTAATCGCTTAGGGGTGGAGTTTGTAAAACGACGCGAAGTGATGGACAAGGTCCAGGAGTTTCTCAACATCGATGAGATCGTCAAACGCTTGAAGCCCCTGCACCAACTCAATAGCGGATTGGAAATTCCTCCAAGACTCAAGTACTGGCTTCGCTCTGACGGTCCAGTTGAAGTGTTTGTTTGGCAGCACAGCGACGGAGAAATTGCCAAGGCCCAGGTTTTGTACCTGGAAACTTTTGTGGAGTGGGAAGATGGTCAGGGACTTAAGACGGGACGCATTCTGTCTAAACGAAATGTAGATTCACCTCTATTAAACGAAGATGAGTGGGTGTTTAAAATTGATTCTGATACCGATGGGGATAAACTCACACGCGTAAAAGAATTAATCAATATGGTTTCCCCTGATTTCTTACCTTCAGAGGCCAAGATCTTTCTAGCGCGTCAATTGAGTTAAATCCTTCATAGAACTCACTCTTTCAGGTAAAATGACCGTGGTATTTACTTTATCAGGGATTTTTATATGAACCGAAACCTTGCCATGGAATTTGTCCGCGTGACTGAGATGGCCGCCATTGCTTCGGCCCGTTTAATGGGACGAGGAGATGAAAAAGCTGCTGATCAGGCCGCCGTAGACGCCATGAGAGCGATGCTCGATTCTATCGATTGCGATGCTACTGTGGTTATCGGAGAAGGCGAGCGTGATGAAGCCCCCATGCTTTATATCGGTGAGAAAGTCGGAACAGGTCACGGGATCAAATTAGAAATTGCTCTTGATCCTCTTGAAGGAACCACAGTTTGCGCTACTGGTGGACCAAACTCTATTTCAGTGATGGCCATCGGAGAGGCGGGAGGATTACTTCATGCTCCGGATACCTATATGTTAAAAATTGCAGCGGGTCGCGAGGCCCGGGGTCTTTTAGATATCAGACAATCTCCCTTAGAAAATTTAAAACGACTGGCCGATATTAAAAAATGCCGAGTCGCAGATTTAACGGCAGTGATTCTCGATCGACCTCGTCACAAAGAACTCATTGAAGAAGTCCGCGCGGCCGGGGCCCGGATTCAGTTAATTGGAGACGGTGATGTAGCGGCGGCCATTGCAACGGCTACGCCTAACACAGGTGTGGATATTCTTTTCGGGATCGGCGGAGCTCCTGAAGGAGTGATCGCAGCAGCAGCTCTTCAGTGCTTAGGGGGAGAGTTTCAGGGAATTTTAAAACCAAGAAACCAAAGCGAAATAGAGCGCGCCCGTAAAATGGGTGTGGATGACATTAACCGCGTTTTTCAGATCGATGACCTCGCGAAAGGAAACCTGATGTTTTCTGCGACGGGAGTTACCACAGGTAACTTCCTTGACGGCGTTATCTTTAAACCGTGGGGGTGCCTGACTCACTCACTCGTCATGAGAAGTGAATCGGGAACGATCCGGCACATCCGCGCTGAACATCACTTTGATAAAAAACCTAGATACTAAGAAAGGATATATTTATGGCCAAGGCTAACAGAACTGAAACTTACGATGTACCAGCAGAAAAATTTTATCAGGCCATTACAGACTATAAGTCATATACAAAATTTGTAGATGGAATGAAGTCAGTGGCCATTGAAAAAGAATCTCCGGAAGGAGTGGTGGCAAAATTCACCTTGAGCCTCATTAAAGAGATCTCTTACACCATTAACTTAAAGCACACTCCCAATAAAGAAGTTAGCTGGACACTTGTGACGGGTGACATGATGAAATCCAATAATGGGAAGTGGACCATTAAGGATCTGGGCAATGGAAAAACTGAAGTAACTTATGATCTAGAAATTGAATTTAAAGGTTTTATGCCGGGCCTTGGGATGATTGAGAAGACTTTAGTAAACACGAACCTACCTATGACCATGAAGGCTTTCGCTAAACGTGCTCAGGAGCTCTAAGATGGAAGAAAAAGAAAAAGACGGAAAAATCGGTGACCTACTAAAAAAAGTCCTCACTACGGGAGTCACCGCTGCCTTCATGACGGAAGAAGGGGTGCGCACAGTACTTAAAGATCTTCCTCTTCCAAAAGATATGGTGGGCTCTTTGGTCGAGAATGCCAAAAATACAAAGACAGAATTTATTGGATCTGTAAAAAATGAATTAAAAGGGTATCTGGATAAAATCGATATCTCTAAGGAAATTGATAAGATCGCAGAGAAATATGACTTTGAAGTTAAGGCCACCATTAGTCTTAAGAAGAAAAAGAAGGGCAAAGGGGAAGAGGCTTAAATTTGGATAAAAAAGCAGCCTACTCCCAAAAGCTCAAAGATATACAGGGAAAACTAAAAGGTGATTCTAAGCTTTTACTTGTATCTAAAACCCGTCCCATCGAAGACATTCAAATCTATTATGACCTCGGTCAGAGAGACTTTGGCGAAAACCGTGTTCAGGAACTAAGCGAGAAGTCTCAGGCCTTGAAAGAGATCTGCCCTGAGATCCGCTGGCACATGATTGGTAATCTTCAAACCAATAAGATAAACCAACTTTTTTCGGTAGAAGGTCTGTGGGCCATTCATTCCGTTGCAGATACCCACCTTTTAGAGAAGCTCCTTAAAGCGCAGAGCAAACTCAAAGATTCTCTCCATGTCTTTTTACAGTTCAATACTTCTAAAGAAGAAGAGAAGTCTGGCTTTGAAGATGTTGCCACACTTAAAAAAGCCATTGCCCTTTTTCCTGAATCTTCAAAAATTAAGTTCTACGGACTCATGACGATGGGGACTCTGAGGACAGAAAATTTTGAAGGTGAGGCCCGCCGCTGCTTTCAAGAGCTCAATTCAATCCGAGACGAAATTAGTCCGGCACTTTCAACCTCTATGGGCATGAGCCAGGACTATCAGATTGCCCTAGAAGAGAAGTCAAATTGGATTCGTTTAGGCACGATGATGTTTCTCTAGCAAGAAATCTTGTTTCAAGACTCCTATCTGCCTCCCGATAATCCCTCCATGGATATTAAATATGGAGGTGCAAAAATGTTAAACAAGAAGTTAGTTCTGATTTCCGCGACACTTATGTTAGTCGCTTGTAGTAAATCCCCTGTAGGTGGTTCAGGAAGTGCTGGAACTGTGATTGATTCTCAGTTTATCGATGATCCTGTTAAAGGTCTTGAAGTTGTGGCCGATTCCGCACTTTCTTCAAAGACCGGAACACTGGGAAAATTTAAATGTAAAAAAGGCGAAAAAGTTAAATTCAAGCTTAAAGGCTTGGAGTTAGGTGAAGCTGTTTGTGGTGATAAAATTTTTGTTGATGATCTTTCTTCAGATGAGCCATCACATTCTCCTGAAAAAGTTGCGGCCATCATTCAATCATTTGCCGTACCGGGTTCTGATGAATTAGATCTTGAGGCCATTGAGGTTCCGGATTTGTCTGCGATAACTTTCAATACCGTCAACGAAGCCGCCCTTCAAACGCTTCAGGACACAGTGGATTACGGAACCCTCACAAAACCCACAGTACTTGATCCGGCCGATACAACTGCTATTAGAGCACTTTTGGATACAGCAATTGCTGCCTATTCATCTCTTACTGAAGCGATGAAGCTCGCCCTGGACGATGCTTCAGTGCTACCAAGTGTTTCTTATGCAGACCGTGAGACGCAGGAAAAATTAATTAAAATCACCGGTAAACTTACCAGCCGTGATCCAAATGATTATTGTTATGATTTCATGCAAGGTCGGGTGAGTGTTACTAAGGAAGTAGGGGCGACCAAGCCTTATAAATTAGAAATTAACCGTGTGGCCTATTTTGATGCTCTTGATGCTTACAATCCGTCAACAAACCGTTGTAGCAACCTTGGCTGGTGTGATGATGATACAACTGACTATGTGACTCTTCCTGCACCAAGAGTTATCGCTTCAAACGAAATTAGTTATTTGATGGTTTCAAATAACGATGATTACAGCAGCGAATCGAAAGCACTTATCACGCTAGATATGGTTAATGGTGAAGCTGTTATTTCTGGTTCTGTAAGCGATAAACTTACCTTTACTGATGATGAGGACAATGAAGTTGTGACAACTTGTAATTATTCTCTAACATCAGAAGAAGTGAGCATTCCTTCTGAGGGGCCAGCTTCGGATCCACAAAACGATGAGCCTGATGCTCCTATAGCGGCAGTGGGAATCTGGAGCGGGGAGATCACGACGTGTTCTAACCCTTCTGAGTATGACCTGAGAGGAGTAACCGAGGGTGCACTAGAAATTACTCAGGATAGTTCAGACCCAACAGATATTTATCCGACATTTGTTCTTTCAACAACGTTACACGAAGTAGGAAATGTTGTGGGTTATACACAGTCATCTACGAATGGATCAAACTACGTTGTGTCTCAGGATTATGATAACGGCAGATTTGAGGCCGTGTTTGCCGGGCCAGGTAATTTTACCTTTAATTACTTTGACCCTGATGGAAACTCTTGTGGTGGCTCTCTAAGCCTGGATCCGGATTATTGGGATTAAGCACTTAACTTAATAGAGGAGGGAGAAATCCCTCCTCTATCCTTCTGTATAACTGTCTAAAGTTTAAGCAGAAATAGCCGATAAAGGGAGTAGTCTAAACCAGGATAAAAATGAAAACTTTATTAAGCGCATTTCTCTTAATCTCATCCTCGCTTTTTGCGGCCAGCATCCATGAAGTTAAAAAAATGACCCATCTGCTGAATCAACCCGGACCAAATGCGGCCTCAGATTGTGGGATCGAAACCAAGACTCCAACGATCAGAAAGGGTGAAGTTAAAATTGCGTACAACTGCGAAGATTTTCCGGTTCCTTTAAAAAAAGTCGATGTTGAAACCATTAGTTTCTATACAAATAAGGCCCATGCAGAAAATGGTCTTATCCTGCGCTCGCGGGTGAATCAAAAAGATCCAACTCAAAGTGATGTGACTGTTAAATTTAGGCCAGTAGGTAACGAACCTATTGCCCTGGAAAAACTTTTATACGAATCTTTGAAGAAAAAATCTGATGAAGCAAAAGATGTGGCAGATGCCACTGGTGCTAAAGAAGCTCTGGAACTTAAATGTGAAGCGGATGTTGCCTTGGGGCCCAAGACTGTAAACTCGTGCTCACTCACGACAACGACAGCTGATTTAACCGCTGACCATCAGGCCTTCTCTCAGATGGCCACATCCGGAACGTTGAAGAAAAAACTGAGCCAGTACCCTTCGGTAAAGATCAATGCTCAAAGCTGGAAAATTGATAGCAAGGATTTTAAAAAAGGGATTTCGATTGAAAGATGGGAAGTGAAAAACAAAAAGAATAAAACTCTTTGTTTGCTTGAAGTTTCCGCCAAATTTGAAGTAGAAAAGGATCCTGAGAGCGATCTGGCGAGGAGAGTTGATGCTGAAGCCGCTAAGGCCCTGGCAAAACTTGCGAAAACTTTTCCTGATAAAAAACCAAATCCTGAGCAAGGAAATAAAACCGGCCGTTCACTGGATTTCGCTGCTTCGAAATCTAAATAAGACTATTTCTTTTCATAAAGACAAACAGCACCGTAGCTTGAAACGTTTCCGCGGGTCTCAGTTGAGGGTGAGATAGCGAGAGATTTTCTACCATTTCTATCTTCAAAACTAAATGTGTCCTTCACATATCCAACTTCCGATCCCTCTCTCAGTGTTGTGGTTTCAACCGAGATAGTTTTACCACTAATGGCGGTCTTCACGACTTTTTGGATATAAGGAGTGGGGGCAGACCGGGTGAGTCCCGGTGTGAGTTTAACTGTTGACCATCCCCGGTTATCCCTTGGATCGGGATTAGTGATTTTAACCACGGCCCCCTGAGCTTCAACCTTAGCATTGGAATTACAGACACCGATGACAGCACTCTTTAAGGTGTAGTCGCCGGCGTAGGGTACAAAGCTTTGAGCGATAGATAGGCTTGATAGTGAAAGGCCAAGGATCACAACGGGTAGTTTCATAGGGACTCCATTTATGGCCCTAATCTAGCCTATAAGGCTTCTGATGGCATTTGGTATTAGAAAAACTAATAAATCCCTGTAAAACTTCTATGGTATTTATCAGCTAGGGAGCATCTAATTTTTTTGATAGACGAGGCACGTTACTCGGGATTAATTAGATAGAACTTATAGTCATTGAAGAATTTCATTCTGAGGGGGACGTCATGGACGCCAATCGTAAAGTACCTGAACTAAGTTTAATGAGCTTCGTAAACGGAACCAACAGCGATAAAACGCGTTTCGTAGATAACCTCTTCACTGGTCTTAAAGATTACGGTTTCATCGTTTTAGTTGACCACCCGGTTGACTATAAACTCACTCAAAAAGCTTATAACCTCATTCATGAATTCTTCCAGCTTCCTGAGGCCACAAAGCGTAATTATGTTTGTAAAGAAGGCGGCGGTCAGCGCGGCTATACAGCGTTTGGTGTTGAGCACGCCAAGAACTCTCAGTTCCCGGATCTTAAAGAGTTTTGGCACGTGGGACGTGACTCTCTTGTTAACCCTGAATTAAAAAAATTCTTCCCTGATAATATCTGGCCGACTGAAGTTAAAGAATTCAAAGAAACCTTCACACAACTTTATAACGGTCTAGATACGACCTCGACTGTGATCCTGGATGCTTTAGGAATGGCCCTGGATGTCCCTCAGAGCTATTTCCGCAACATGCTTCAGGATGGTAACTCCATTCTTCGTCCAATCCATTACCCACCTCTGGATGCTCGTGCACCTAAGAACTGTGTTCGCTCTGCGGCCCACGAAGACATTAACCTTATCACCGTGATGGTGGGGGCCACGACTTCTGGTCTTGAACTTTTAGACCGTGATGGAAATTGGCTTCCAGTTAAAAACAACGACAAACAACTCGTTGTGGATTCCGGGGATATGCTTTCTCGCTTAACAAATGATTTGATCCCGGCAACTACTCACCGTGTGGTTAACCCGGATGTGGCAACTTCTAATCGTTACTCCATGCCGTTTTTTGTTCACCCTAACCCAGACACAGTTCTTTCTTGTATTCCTTCTTGCAGAGGGGACGGGGAGAAGTATCCTGCGATTAACTCCCACGAATGGTTGATGGTGAGATTGAAAGAGATTGGGTTGCTTAAAAAATAAGTGCAAATGAGAAAGCCCCGGAGACGGGGCTTTTTTTGGTTTATTTTGAGAACTCTATGCATTCTCCAACGCTTGTTATTCTAAAGTCGATACCCTCATCTCTAAGCTTTGTTGAGGCCAAAATATTTCTTATCTTCTTATTCATTTTAAAGTGAAGGTTGTTGTCAAAAGTAACCATTCCATTTCTACCAATCGCAATAACACGATAATCTGTATAGCCTGTGGGATTTTTTTTAACCTTAAATCTTGCGCCGATATCTGAGAGCTCGTTTTTTACAAGAGAAAGCTGGTCTTCGTTAATGTTAGCGCCAACACAATTTCTCGCCAATAGATTTCCATCGTAAGCAAAAGCTGAAATTGATATTAAAGCTAATACTGCTATCAAAGTTTTTTTCATAAAGTCTCTATGTTTAAAGTCATGTTGTTTAATGTTTCATCTTGTTTTTATTACCGAGTCCTAGCTTTATGGGCCGGGACTTGGATTGGTTACTAAGACCAGGGATCTACTTATCTTTTACTTTAAAAATAAGGAGACGAGCGGCATTTAGTTCCGGCGAGAATATTACTTGATGTGTAGATTCTTCTGAACAACCTTTAATCGTGACATCAATTACTTCAAAATCAGCTTTTGATTTTCTCCATCTCGGTTCAGCCCTAATAACAGAAATCTGATCAAGGCTTATTTCATAATCTTCAGAACTATTGAGGGCGAAGTCTTTATTTTCTATTGTTTCATTTTGAGTAAAAAAACTTTCTTGGCCAGAGTACTGCAGTTTCTCATTTTTCATTTTAATTTTGACATCAATTGGGCTTTTGCAATTGTTGAATCTCATAATCTCAAAACGTGAAAAATAACGATCTATTTTCTGCGTAACTATAAGATCAGTGGCGGATACGGAAAGTGAGCACAAAGCAAATATGCCAAATATAATTTTTTTCATAAAATCCTCAAGGTTAATGAATCGATTTTCTTTGTTATGGTTATGATAGATAACTGAGTTTGTTTTTAGGA
>DLGL01000039.1:12452-24078 GCA_002482685.1 Bacteriovoracaceae bacterium UBA7695
CGTTTGTGTCGTTGTCTGCTTTCTTCCATATTCCAGCTCTTTTTATGTCTGAAGACCTTCAAAAGCTGCATCTGATTAAAATTCCAAGGTCTTATGGAAGGGTAGACTTGCGGCCAGTTTGAAAACTTGCAGATGGCTTATGTAAGAAATTGGATTGCTTAAAAAGTAAGTGCAAATGGCAAAACTCCAGACCTGTATCGAAACTTTGGGGAAAAGTACGTGGGATGTTACCAGCTTTAAACCCATCTATGTTAAATACAGTTATTGAGCTGGCTTCTTGGCCACATCCAGCTTTCCATGGATTTCACATGGGTCGAGTTTTATGTACTTTGCATGTGCCCATTTCTCATAGCTAGTTAGCGTTCCATTTACGATTAAGGAATCTCCCTTTCTCAGTGAACCAGGGAGGGGTCGCTAGCTTATATAGATTACCTATTAAAATAAAAAGACGCAGAATTTTATCTGTCTCTTGAAATGGATTTCTTTATTCACTGTTTTTTTGCTACAAAACAGGGACTCCATTAACTGAAACACTATCATGATATTTACGATCTGAAATTCGGTCTGACTTTGTAGACTCAAACTTAATGTTTGCAAGCAGTTAATCGCTTGAGACATTATTCACTAAAGTACCAGCATCGCGGTCTTGCTCCTAACGTGTCATTACATACACCAACTTTATGATCTGAGTGAGAAGGCATGATTGATTTATCCACAGTACATAAAGCACCTTGGAAAAAAGTGTCTATGCGGCATTGATTGCTAGGGTAGCTTTGAAGCCCAGTGGTGACGATACTTAGGTCAGGCGTATCAAAACTAATCTCTCTATTAAGCCAAACTTTCATAAGCTCTCTTCCTGCTAATGAACTCCGTATACAAATTGCTGCATCTTCGGGAACGGTCCATTGCTGGCGACATTTTTTCTCTACGACAGGAGGTATCTTAACCGACTTTAAAAATTCTTCGTTTGGTTGATTTTCAAAGAATGCTCTTAGGCATTTTGAACTCGCGAAGTAATCTGCGGCTCCTTCTGAAGCAGGCCAGTAAACTGATGTACCCCACTGACTCCAATTATCAAAAGGCGAGTAGCCACCAAGATGATGACCCATTTCATGGCAAACAAGAGCAGCTACCGTGTCTTCTGTTGACCATTGGGCACGTCCAGTTCCACCATGAATATCAACATATCTTTGAGTATGATCGTCCCAATCTGCTTGAGCACCAGCATTGTTTACGTCACTATACCATCCGCGCCTAATAGTAAGATCTAGCCCCGCAAGTCTAAAATATGGACTCATGTTCTCTTCAATTCTATCAATAACTGAATTCCATTGTGTCTCAGAGATACCGCTAACAGAGTATGCTGAGGTACTTAATGATATAAGTAACAAGGCCAAGATGTTTTTCATAATAATACCACACGGTTAAATTTTTTCGATTCATAAAAATGAATCGTTTGTACTAAGAAACTATTTAATCCTTTCGAAAATCTTAGTTTCTAATTCCTTATACTGAATGTGTTTGAGTTCAATATCTTCAAAATTGTAAATCTTGCTAAGTAACTCTTTTGAAGCCAACTTGGATTTACGATTGAAGTCTTTATTACCATTGTCGATACAGCCAACCAAATAAGCCGTACCTGTCCCAGGAAGAATGAGAATGTCACCTGCTAAAAGCAATGGAGCTATTATTAGCGAGACAGCAACGGCGCCTACTAAATTTTCACCCCTGTTGTGACCTTCTGAGAAATCATTTACTAATTCTTTAGTATTAGAAAATGGCGGAAGGTCGATGTCACCTTGAGAGCAATCCAAAACAACTTCTCGTGATTGATTTGACTTTGTAATAAGATCAGAAATCAGAAAGTTTCTTGATCTTGATCTTGTGCTTGATAAAACATTAAGTTCTTGGCATGAATCATCTAGGCAGGTAAAAGTCATTTGCTCTGTTCCGCTTGTTTTATTAACGACGGTGAACGACTTTACGTCTTGAGCAAAGGTAGAAATTGATCCTAAGGCAAGTAATCCAATTAATAGTTTTTTCATATATTCCTAGCAGTTTAAAGTTTTGAGGTGGGCCCGTTTTACTAGACATCACCTGGTTACTTTGTGAACGAGATCATTTTGTTCACAAAGACTTTTATATTAAAAATGAGAGTATTAATCTTGTCTATAACCAGGAACAGAAGACAAACCTGTTATACCATCATAGATTTTTTTCCAGGTATTAGACTCTAGTCGAATATTCTCTTCTCCATTTAGAACAGATTCTTGAATCCTAAGAGCTGCTTTTAAATCACGACGTAAGCCTCCCCATACCAGTTTATTGCCTCTCACAAGTTTTGCGGCAATACGGACTGGGAGGATTGCCACGTCTGCGGCCAAGAATACGCCTGTCCCAACCATTCCAAGAAGCGTAACTGGAACCATTGCAACCGTCGCTCCTGTTGCTTGAAGAGCATAACCTGCTGTTGATTGGTACTTGCCTTGTGTATACATCTCTTTGGTGATTAACACTGCTATTCCTCCTGGCTCCTCTGAATACATGACGCCATCGTCTAGTAAGCTAAATCCTACCCCCGAAGACTCGGACAAAACGAACAAACGTTTTGAGTCAAATATGTTAGAAGGATTATTACTGTTATTTTTATTTATTTTTAAAACTCTTTCGATTTTGGTCTTCGATATAGGTCCTGTAATTTGCTTATAGGCCGAATCCACCGAATCTGCCGCCCAGTACTGAAAAAGAGTACATTCGCCATCTTCCTCCTTGAGACATTCAACACCAATGGCTTCTCCTGTTCTCTCGTTGATAAGCATTGTTGGTAAAAGATTTTGTGAAAAAGCAGAAAATGAAAGCGTTGCTAAGCAGGCGATAATAATACTCTTCATAGGTATTCCTTTGATTATACATTTTTGCGACTCATTAAATGAATCGATTCTATTTTCATTGTTTTAGTGAACAAGACCATTTTGTTCACTATTTCTTTTTATTAAATCCAATTTAAGTTCATTAACCTATGCAAAAGATGAATGCTGATTTTAAGCCCCTAACATCATCTTAGCTTTGGTTTTGGATCGTAGTTGCTATGACACTTTTCTAAAAATGTCTTCGCATCATATTGATACATGCATTTAAGAGCATTCTGATCTCCACTCGAGAGGCCAATCCGGATATTGTAATTCTTTTTGCTCATTGACTGAGTCTTTGTGATCACTGCGGGATCAATTAGACTCGGCTGCATCTCAGTAGCAGGACCTGTCGGTATACTGTAATCCAAACCAATCTTTTCTAGGAAATAGAGATAACAGAAATTCATCACAGAGTTTGTGTCATAAACCCCAAACTTCCGAGTTGAGACATATAGAGGTTCTCGAAAATAAATGTCGTTTATCAAACAATTCGGGTCCTCTAAATTTTCACTTAGTGTACTCGTTGTTTCTGGATCTATGAACTCGTGACGAAGACCAGCGGTATGGCCAAGCTCATGAAGGAAAACCAAACTTAGATGTTGGTCATAAGAAAGTGAGCGAGTGCCTATCTTTCGTATGTTAATGACAAGTGAGTTTCTCACCTTACTTTTCGACTTTACGTAATGGGTCTCAAGTTTTCCAGAAAAAGTTTCACTGACTCTGATGCCAGATTCCCCAAGTGTAGCTTGACCTATGTACGGAGTGTGGACATCATTGACTTTAATGAAGACCACATCAGGATTAATTGTCTTTGTGCACTTTTTCCATCCGACGAACTCAAGTCCTGTTTTAATCTTTGTGAATTCCTTCGTCACAAGATTTTGGAGAGCTACTTTTTCAGCGTGTGAATACTCCAGATAGACCGATGGATCAGAGGGAACGTCATCAAGCTTTCCCAGCCCCATTAGTCGTTCGTCACCGTATTTCCCCCAACAAACAGAAATCTGATTCTTCGACCACTTGATTCCCAGTTCTGCAAAGTTTTTATTTTGAGCAAAAGAACTAAGCGACAGTGAGAGAAGTGTGAGAGAGACTAAGGTTTTCAAAAATGCCTCGTTGTAAATTAAATAATGTTTTATTCGTGCCCAACGAGCACGTTTTCTTCGTTTTAATGTTCTTTGTTTCTGAATCCGTGAGTTTTAAGGCGATCTTTCTTAATCGGCCTTGTTTTTATCATAAAGTCCCAGCCTTTATGGCCAGGACTTTATCTATGAAGCCTGCTTCCTCAGTTATTTAAGATCTAAAACTTTTCTCAAAGCATTCAGTTTTAATTCTGTTCTTTTATTTTTTGAAACTCCGTTACACATTTTTGATTCAGCGACATTCATAATAGCGGACTCATCATTTAAACGATCTTGGTAGGAGTCAGTAGAAATTTCGCCTGTAATCACAAGATTTCTCAGGAGGTTCAATCTTTCATAATGGTTCGTGTAATAGTTTTCGCAATTAGAAGCTTGATACTTCTTATTATCCCTATAATTCTTTCCATTAACAGTATGCCAAGCTCCAGCCCAATCAATAGAGATGTCGGCGCATGTTCCTACACAGGAGAAATCACCTGTTGTAAGGCTTCTTTCAATTCTTTCCCAATCAATAGAACCTTTAGCTTCATATGACTGAGCAAAGACAGAGAGGGATCCAAATACCAAAATTCCAATCAATAAACTCTTCATACGATCTCCCGAGCTAATGCTCACCTTAATAGTTACAAACCATTTTACGTTTCTAAATTCTTTGTCTTTGTGAACAAGCCTCTTATCCACAGCACAGTTTAAATCAATTGTGTTGGACCCATTCTCTGGCAAGAGGGGATGAAGTAGGAAAAAAAAGAATCAGATTTCGATTCTCTATAAGTCTCTGAAATGTCATGTGTTATTGGCGATACTAGAAAAACCGTCTCAGCCCAAACCCAAACTTAAAGTTCGTTTGTGTCGTTGTCTGCTTTCTTCCGTCTTCCTGTTCCTCTGAAGTTTGAAGACTTTCAAAAGCAGCGTCTGATAAAAATTCCCAAGTCTCATTGAAGGGGAGACTCACGCCCAGTTTAAACACTGGCAGAAGGCTCACGGGGCCTGATTGTGAGAGGCCCACGGTTTCTGTATTGGACATGCCGTAGCCGATTCCTCCGGCCATGTAGAATCTGGCCTTCAGATAGTCACGCATGAAATCGAAGTAATAGATGATGTCGGCAATGGCGAGGTTTCGTTTTGTGATGAGGGAAGCCCCTTCATAGTTGATGATCTCTCGCTCGTAGCGAAGGCCTATGTCAAAGGCCAGAGAGCCTATGAGGTCTTTTTCGTAGTAGATTTCACCTAGAGCTCCGCCACGTCTGGAAGTGGTTGCTGGCGCATCTGAGACAGAGTCGGCGATCCCGCGGGTAATGGCACCTTTGAAAACAAAAGACTGCCTGGACTCAGGGATTTGAGATTTGATGTATTTTTTTCTTTCGGATTCTGGAGTGAGTGCCCAAAGGTATTCTGCGGCCGCGTAGTAGGTCACGATCTTGCCCTTTTCAAAAGGGAGGATCGTATCTTGGTTCACTAATTCCCATTGAGCGAAGTTACCTGTTACATTGACCGCCTTGGCCAGCACAGAGACGTCGTCTGCAGTGAAGGTTCCGGTCATGCCACGGATGACCCCCTGGCGCTTACCATTTCGTGTGACGAATGTTTTTTTGGTTTCAGAGACGGCCTGAATCATGATCAGTTCAAACGCCTGAGCGGAGAAGCTTATGAATAGAGCGCAGAAAATGACTAATTTGATCATTAAAAAGATTGTATCAGCTCTCAGGAAAGCAGCAATATTTTTATGGTAGGACCAGCGGGAACTAGTCTGCCCGTAGGGGCAAACTAGTCGGCCACGTATGCTGGACGGTAGAGAAGGTTAACTGAATCAATGCCGGTTGTATTAATCGCCTCATTCTTCGCATTGATGAGCATTTGAACAACATCATCAGTCACTGCATCCCGTGGGAAAGCAGCGTAGACAATTGGTTTGTTATTCTCGCCCACCACAACTCCGGCCGAACCAATCGTTCCTGAAGCCACTGTTCTTGGTGAGACGGCCATTTTTAGATTCATCATATTCATGTCGGCCACCGGATGGCAGGCAACAGAAGTTGTGTGATCACAAAAAAGATCCCAATCAGCAGAACCAGTGTCAAATTTGGCACGGATCATATAAGGCTTGTAGGCGTTAGGTGTCGTGTTGTCTGAAGTCACAAGGATCCGCGCCTCAACAGATGTGTGAGACGTTGTAATCTGCATATCTCTCACATCACATGTCGGTGAGCAGGCCGAAGCATCGTTAATCAAGGTTGCCGTTACAGGAGAAGCCTTAGTTGAAAGTGCAAACTGATCGTTAAGTCCCGGGTTAAGAGTACTTTGGTCATAACGGCCGAAGAACCATTTGCCGTTTGTATCTCGTGCAATCACATAGACGTAGAGGTTTGAAGCTGAAGGAGGCGAGATACGGATCGTATCAAATCCAGCTGCTCCCAGACCTGAAAGAATCGCTCGTGAAGCACCAACAGAAACTGAAGTTCCCGATGTATCCAGACGGTAAAGACTGGCAGTTGATCCACTTTGATTAATAGTCGCCACATAGATGCGGTCATTGTACATCGCTGAAGCGATGCCCGAGGCCGGTGTTGTCGAAGTTAAGTTTTCGTTAGTTGTAACCGCATTGATAACGTTTCCTGCTGTGGCCACATCACCAATCAGAACGCTGATTTTGTTAGTATCAGGATTTGAAGCTGAACCATTGATGTAGGGGATATACCAGTTAGTTGAAAATACACCGATAGCACCCATTCCAGGAGAATTCACAGTAACGTTGGCGTAATCCGTGTGAAGACTTCCGTAAATTCTCACATTCGTTGAACCACCACCGGCCCAAGTTGCTGTGATACCCTGCCATTCAGGAATATTTGATTGGTTGATAAGTTCTGAAACCTGACGGGCCCAGACGTTCTGTCCGCAAAGCTGACACACTTCAAGGGCCACAATATTGGCCGGAGAAAGGGTGCTTCCGACAGCAGCGTTGAAAGTGATATTCACACCGTTAATAGTAATGTGCTCACCATCAGCGATGGTAGAAAGGCTGAAATCAATATCAGGTGCCGTTCCGCGGGCCGCATAACTGGCCACAACAGGATCAATTCCGGTCGGAGGGGATACATCAATCGTAATCCCGTTGGTGTTGTAACCAAACTTCGCCTGGTTCACAAAACTCGTGCTTGTTTTTGCCTGAGGAGTTGTGCTCTTATCAAAGTTTTTAACTGTAATGTTAATTGTACCCGGACTCATGCTCGTGGCACTTCTTGAAGCGAGGAGAATCGTGTCTGCAGTTGTTGCTAAACTCACATCAGATACAAAACTCATAACTGCTGTAGAAGTTCCGCCAGGAACGATGATATCGGCCCAGTCTTTATCATACGGATCGAACAAGACGGCAGCGGTATCTACTGACGATTTATTCACAACAATATCATTACCAGTAACAGAGGCCGTATAGTAGGTGCGTGAATCGGCGATATCCTGAGTGATGGCAATACTTCCTGTCGGAGTTGTTGGGGCCACAGGGGTAATGGTATTAATCCAGGGAACGATCGTCCAGGGTGCACTACATCTGGCCGAGGCCGGATCCAGTGGGTAGGTATTAGTTCCATCTGTGTAACAGAATTTAATGTTGATGGTGTCAGTTGCATCCACCAGGGCGGCATTGGCCGTCCATACGAGGTTGGTTGAATTAGCACCAGGAATCACAACGTAAGCTCCCGCAGTTTTTCTAACGTACCAGCCGTAAGAGAGGTTTCTCTCGCTAGTGACTGAAGAGTTATCATCTAAAGCTCCTGCAGTCAGAGTAAGTGGGAAACCTGAAAAACTATAGAGAGTCGGTCCAGTTGCTGGTGTGGCCGTTCCTGCAAGGAAAGGAGCAGGGTTGACGTTAGCAAGATGCTGATCGATATCCATCGTTAGTGGAGTTAGGACCGTTATGGTGCTTGGCTTCTCCAGCACTTCAACATTGAAATAAACTTTTCGGATACATGTCGCCGGAAGTCCCGCCGTTCCACAGGCAGCTGGATCACCAATTAATTCCTCAGTGCCTGAGTAATTAAACTCAACTCTTTTAGCACCGGCCCCAGCATTGTTATTAATGTAGGTAGGTCCATAGATAGGAGTTTTAGAGGTACAAGAAGGAGTGACTGAAGCCGTTGACTCAATACAAGTGTAGCGGCTCACTGTTAGTTCAAAATCATCACCCTGTGGATCAGTTACCTGAACGCGGAAGAGTAAACTGTCCGTTTCATTAAACTCAAAATCTGGTGCAACTGGATTTAGAGTTCCGGTGGATCTATAGATAGTGGTACTCGCCGTAACACTGGCATAGCCATTGGATTTATCAAAAGCTGCAATGGCAGCGGCTCCTGTATTATCTTCTGTCACATTAAGGGCCCAGCGCATTTGCACTGAAGTCGCTGCAGGAGCACCACCAATTGGTGAACCTGTATCAGAGACGGTGGCAATAATGTCAAACGGAAGTGAGCTTGGGTGAATAGGAACGTTCGAAGCATCAAAGTTTGGTACTCTGAGGCGACAAATAAAATGGGGGCCTGTGAAGTCAGACACCCCTTGAGTGACGCCTGCTGCATCTCTGTCCTGAGAAATATCAGTTGATGCTTTTGTACAACTTGTTAAAGCACCCGACATAGGGGCCGCTCCACGTCTTAGCTGGAACGAATAAGAAAACTTATTATCGTCAGCAGCGAAGGTGGTATAGAACTCATCACTTACTGTTAATCCAACTGTAAATTCCTGACCCTGAGTCACGGTACAGTTTTGAAGAGTGCTGGTGATAGTAGTGCAGCTGGCGGCAGAAGAAGCTGGGGCCACAAAGGCCACACCAGGGGCCGAGTTATTCGGACGAACGGAGAAGTTCCAGATAAATGGGTAAACGCCAAGACCTGCCTGAGTATCAGCTGCAGTGCCAGTATATTCCTGGCCGGTTCTCATATCTGTGACCCGGGCAGTGATCGTATGGTTTTGAGGCGTAGTCGTTGAAACGTTGTTAAAAAGAATTGAAGCTTTTATAGGTGCAGAAGCATCAGATAAACATACACGGTGAACACCGACGTTGGTAAATCCTGTGTAGATAAGTGTCGACCCATTAAGGTAGTAGTCAACTTTCACATACTGGCCATCACCAGTGTATGAACCCTCTCCATCCAGAACTCTCACACAATAATCCCCTTGAGTTACTTCACCTACAGGAACAAAGTTTATGGGGTTAACGGGATTCGGAATAGGCTGCGAGTAAGGCACACCATTGTAGGCTATACTTCCTGTTCCATAAGGAACTGAGGGATCTGCCGCGAGAATATCACGGGCCTGAATAACTGATAGTGGCGGATGTGCAATAGTGGCACTCCACTGCTGTTCAGCAACCACTTCGGCCATCGAGTTGATGACTTGCGCGCGGATGACGTAATTTCCCAGACCCTGAGAGATGGCCAGGGCCGCAGGATCAAATAATACTTTTGGATAGTTTGATCCGGTAGCAAGTAAATCTCCCGTATCGGGAATGGTAGTTGGAAATGAATCCGACTCTGTATAAAACTGAGTTCCGTTGCGGGAAATTGACCAGTCTGTTCTGTATCCGGCCCCTGCAATCGCTGTATTGTTCTTCACCGTGAATCGATAAAAAAGTGCAGTGGAGTAAGGTGTATAAGGCGAGTGGTAAGCCGCGGGAGAAACGGATGCCGTCACAATACTAGGCTTAGGATTTTCACTAATTCTCAATTCAAAATTGTGAGAATCAACGATGTCATTATTTGAATCAATAATTCTTGCAGTAATAACATGAGTGCCCACTTCAGAACTAAAAAAAGATGGCATAAATGTATATGAAGTAGGTGTTGTTGGCGTAAAAGGTGTTACCAGTCCGTTATAATTTCTCTCCCACACGATGGTGTAAGATTGGGCATAAGGGTTAGAAACTGAAATACTCACTGTCGTAAAAATGGTGTCGTTCTTATATTTTATTAAAGGAGCAGATGGAATCACGGAGGTGATATTAATAAACGAGCTGGGCCCCGGAACAATCGGCACACAGGTTCTTAATGATGAGTTGAAAGCTTCATTCGAGCTACACTCTGTTTGCTTAGTCTGGGGTACACATGCTCCCATGAGGATCAATGCAAGTACGGGCCAGAGTGATTTGAAACCAACCATAGTTTCTTTCCTTTTTATTTCGTCCTAGGCTCTATCGACCTTTTTATTAAATTCCTTAGACTTGAGTGCTTGAGTGTCTTAATCGTAGACATTTCTTCCCTATCTTTCCGAGCGAAATACTCGGAATTCTTGACTTATTCAATACAAAATCGGTGATTTACAAAGAATCTTCCGGGAGGCAAAATTGACTGTATTCGTTGGCATTCTTAAGCAAGGACGTTCAGAATGTTTTCTTTTTTAAAATCCTCTCAGACCTCAACTCAAAATCAAGGCAAGGTCATTGCGCTGATGAATCAGAAGGGCGGTGTAGGTAAAACGACCATGGCCTTCAATCTGGCCCATGCATTTGCTCATCAGGGAAAAAAAGTTCTTTGCCTGGATATGGATCCTCAGGGAAACTTCACTTCGTTGTTTGATGTCGAAATTCCTGAAAAACATATCCACCATCTCTTAGTGAACTCTCTTAAAGAACTTAAGGCGCTTCATAGTCCGGCCGTTATTTCTGATGTGATCATTAAAACTCAGCAAGGCCCTGGAGTTCATATTGACGTTCTGCCTGCAGGGCAGGAGTTATCTGGTTTTGAATTAACTGTGGCCGGGATCAATGCTCCACGGCAGTTAATCCTGAAAAAATTTATTGAAAAATATGAGCTTCGCTCTCAGTACGATGTGATTGTTATTGATGGTCCACCGACATTGGGTCTTTTAGTCGTCAATATCCTCTGCGCCGCTGACGGTGTTCTGTATCCCTTTGTTCCGGACCGCTTCTCTGAGCAAGGATTAAAAAATATTCTCCAGGTGGTCTCTGACATTGCGGAAATGGAAATCACCGCCACACCAAAAAACCTCGGGTATATTCCTAACCTTTTTGATGTACGCCGCAAACAGGCCGGATCTGATTTGGCGCATATTAAGGAAACATTAGGGGAGGCTTTTGTGTACGAAGCTTTCACCAATAAGGTACAGTTCGGGAAATCTCTGGCCCAGAGAAAGTCGGTATTCCAATACAAGACTTCTGAGTACAAGGATCTCCAGCGTCAGTTCACTCTGATGACTGAAAATGTTCACAAGGAGCTTCAGTCGTGAAAGAAAAATCTAAGGCAAAATCAAAGAACCCTCTCTACGTGGTGAAAGGTCAGGATGTACTTGAGGCCAGCAGTGTAGTGGATCTGGTATTGAAGAAATTTAACCTTGAGCCTGTGGTCCAGTTTTTACAAAACATGCTTAAGCTCATCTTGGATAATATCAAAACCTACCCGACATTTTTGGCGATGAAAAAACTCTTAGATGATTTGGTTGTGAGATATTTTGCTTTAGTTAAGCAGTTCGGCCTGGCCTAGCTTTAGAAACTTCTGCGTTTTGGTGCAGAAGTTCGGCTTCGGATCGTATCTTCGGTTTCTCCACCAAAATACTGCCGCTCAAGAC
>DLGL01000039.1:24086-49260 GCA_002482685.1 Bacteriovoracaceae bacterium UBA7695
TGGGTCTCTCTTTGCTGAGGTGACACTTCGGCCCGCGCCTCAACAGTTACACCATTGGCCGCATCTTCCAGAAACTGAAGTTCTTGGTTTAAAATGATCGCCTCTTCGGAAGCATCCTTGGCCCAGAGAGTTGGGGTAAGTAGCAGGCCTAAAAGAAGAATTTTGTTCATCATGAGAAGTCTCCTATGATAAGCATACTCAAAAAACCCTTATAACCACAAGCATATTGAAAAAAATGACCGATCTTCTCCTCCAAAGCTATGATTTTGACCTCCCTGTAGAGCTTATTGCCTCCCGGCCTGTGGCGGACAGGCATTCTTCAAAGCTCTTAATCTACAATGAGGCTTCGGGAGAAGTCATTCACACCCATTATCATAAGATTGGGGACTACCTTCCTCAGGGATCCACTTTGGTGTTTAACCGCTCAAGAGTATTCCCCTGCAGGCTCATTGGGAGAAAACCAAGTGGTGGTGAAGCGGAAGTTTTTGTTCTCTCTCTCTTGAGCGAGAATGGGATGTACCCCGCGATGCTCAGGGCGGCCGGAAAACGCAGAGTCGGGGATGAGTTTGTATTTGAAGGTCTTAAGGCCCGACTTGAAGTGGTTAAAGGAGACGGCACCTTCCTCATCTCTTTTGATGCTTCTCATGAAAATTTAATTTCAAAGCTCGAGACAATTGGAAAAATTCCTATCCCTCCCTATATCCGAAATGGTGAGTCCGACGAGGAAGATAAAAAAACTTATCAAACCGTGTATGCTCAGGAGACGGGGTCGGTGGCCGCACCTACGGCAGGTTTGCACTTCTCTCAGGAGCTCCTTAGGGACTTAGAAAATCAAGGACACAAGCTTGCCACCCTGACTCTTCATGTTGGTGCAGGAACATTCGCTCCCGTTAAAGCTGAAAATATTCTTGAGCATAAAATGCATGAGGAGTTCTACTCAATTGATGAGAAGAATCTGAAACTCATCCAGGAGGCCCGTTTTAGAGTGGCCGTAGGGACAACCTCCCTCAGGACGCTGGAGAGTGCCTGGACAGAGAATGGGGTGCAGTTTGATGTAAAACAAGGCTTCAAAGGCACATCGATCTTTCTTCACCCAGGAAAGGATGTGAATTCCATTGATGCCCTGGTGACAAATTTTCATTTGCCTAAATCTTCTCTGATTATGTTGGTGAGCTCCCTCATTGGAAGGCAGAAGGTTCTTGAGCTTTATAAGCTGGCCATTGAAAACAAATACCGCTTTTTTTCTTACGGGGATGGGATGCTGATTTTAAGAGACCCTGCTCGCCGCCATAATAGCTTCAGAGATTGAATTATTTAATTCTCCATTTCTCACGATGCCTTTCTCAATCAGAAACGACCTAATATTGTTATTAATGACAGTCAGGCGGATGCGTATATTTTTTTGCCGAATATGATGCTGAAGAAGTGTCAGGTCTCTTAAGGCCAGGGCATCGATTGAATCAACCTCTTTAAAAAAGAGAACCACTGAGCGAACGTTATGGGAAAGCACATCTTCACAGCACTTAAGTATTAAATCTTTATCGCCTCTCTCGATGCCACCAAGAAAAGTCACAACCGATATATCGTTTTGCCGGGTGATTTTGTAATTCATAAAACTTAAGGTGCCACGGGTAGCTCTTCGGAAAAATGATAAAATGTAAGTAGCGGAATTGATGGAACTCACTGGTGGGGCCCAATAAACTTCGCTCGGAGTGAGTGCCACTTTTCGCTGTTATTTAGTGCCAGATTGGCCCCGCAGAGGCCAAAAAATCACGTTTTTCTTGAAAGAAAATGTGAGCATTTTTACCGGTGACCAACCAAAATGCCACTGATACCTGCATTGAACCAAAAACAAAACAGGAGACCCTGCATGAAAATCTTCGCCCTTGCCTTTGTCCTTATGATCGGAAACGCTAATGCTGACCTTCCAGAATTCCTCGCTAAAAAGCATACGTGTGCTGCTTTAAAAGAGCAGCTCGCCAACTATAAGACAATGATCATCTCTAAGAGCTTCTTAGGAATAAGAAAGCGTCTGATTGTTGAATCAGAAGTTTCATGTACTGGTTCAAACGAAGAGAAACAACAGGCCTGGTTTAAGACTAAGGATGCTGATGTTTGTGAAGTTGGATTCTTTTGCGCTTACGTAAGACCCGCTTCTTCATGGTCTTGGGGTGGATCTTCAGATTACTCTGGCGGCTACTATGACTCAGGATCAAGCTACAGCTCTGGCTCTAGCTACGATTCTGGTTCAAGCTCAAGCGGATCATCATCATCAAGTGGCTCTTACCAGGGACCAAGCTACAACCCACCAAGTTCTGGAAGCACTGGTTCTAACTACAATCCTCCTAGCTCAGGAACTCGTGGTTCTCGCTACTGCCCAGGCTGCTAAGAATAAGTTTTTTCTGGCCTCCGGTACTCCGGGGGCCATATGGACTGTCAAAATCTTTGACAGTCCTCTGTAAAGGTCGACCCCCGGGTTTAATCTTTCTCCTCAGCTGTTAAACTCGTCTTCATGAAATTAACTCTATTTTTGTTTTCTTTATTATTTGTTATGTCAGCTTATTCTGCAGAAAAGATGAAAGTCTTTTTTAACTGCGAACTCGATGGAGACGTTGTTGATTGCATCGAGCTCAAGCGTAGTTATTTTGAAAATAGGGCCATTGAGCAGACAACAAATGCTGCTGCCGCTGATCTGAAAATGTATATCAGAGTGACTCCCTTAAATAATAGAGTTGAGTACAGAGTGACCACTCAGTTTCAGGCCGGTGGCTCACTGACTTTAGATTATCAACTTAATTCGGCCTTAAGCCCCGCCGAACTGATGGAAAAACTTCTCATTTTCTTAGGAGAAGTCACAAAACCTTATATCCGTATGAGTGATGGTTCTGCAGCTGAAGAATCAATCGAGGAAGAAAAGCCTTTTTATCTGAATCCCAATGCCGGGTTAACTGCCCAAAAGCAGCAAGCTTCAACCTATCTCAATAGCTTTGCCCAGGTTGATGCGAACTATTCAACCAAACAGTGGAGACTTATCGGCTCAACTTATACTCAGTACATTGTTTCGAAAGTCGAAAAATCAGACTTTAATCCAGGGCTGTCGACAAAAATCACAACCTACGGTGTTGATGGTGGCGCGGTCAGAAGTGTTTCGAAGAATGGTCATTGGGATGTGGCCCTCTTTATTCGTAATAAAAATGTCACCAATGATATTCAGTTGGGTGCGAACAATGGAAATATTCCAGAAGATGTCCTCAATAATACCTCCCATAAAACTGCTATCCGTGCCGGAGTTGAATGGATTCTTGTCCCATTCCTTACAGAAACAAGTAAAGGGAATGTGGCCATCAGGTATTCTCTGAGTGCAGAAAATCACAAATACGTGGATCCTGAAAGTTATCAGTACATCCGTGAAACGTTCTCAAGACATCTGGTTGAGATCTTTTTAAACAAACATTTTGAAAAGCTTGATGTGAGTCTTAGTGCTGGTGCTTACACTACGTCATTCAGATCGGCTCCCTTAACCGGTGTAAATGGTACTCTCAGTGTAAAATATCAGCTTAATAAACGTATGACCGTTGGTGCGACGGGCTCTGTTCAGTATGCAAAAAACCGTCTTCTATCCACTGCAGAAAACAGCAATTCATTTACCGGACTATCTGGTGGAACAAAGTCGGCCATCACTTACGATGGGGCCCTTACACTTTCTTATACTCTGGGAAGCATCAGGATTTTTAATAAAGAACAACGTTGGAAAAACTAAGGTAAAATAGATGAAACCTCTTCTGATTATGTTTTTTTTCCTTGCTAGCTTAACTACTTCAGCCCAGGACACCAACTGCCGGATGGAAGTTAAATCTTTTGAAACCTACCATGCAAATGGTGATTGGCTCTCTTCCTCGTTTCCAAACAGTACTCTCACTCAGGAAATACATGTTTCTGATCTCAAAGAATGTATTCACCGGGCCACCTTCCTTTGCCGATGGCAGCAGTTTGAAGGCATCACTAAAAAAGGACTAGAGGCAAAGAGCCGTGGTTTTAAAAAAGTAAAACTAAGTTTTATTCAAGCAGATGGTTCAGTTCTTGAAGAAGTTCTCAAAAAAGATACTGAATTGTGTCACTTACAATAATCTTATTCAGAATTTAATATGATGAAAATCCTACTTCTGCTAATCTTGGCCTCTATGAGCACATTTGCTAAATCTGATTTTAAATTTTCGCCGGATTTTTTATTTGGCATCGCCAATGCTCCCGGGCATGTGGAGGATCAGCTCGATGATGTCTGGATGGACTTTGGGCGTGATGGAAAGATAAAAGCTTTTCTCAACCAGACCCGACCGGAAGAGCGACTGCAGTTTTGGACCCGCCCTGAGATAGAAATCGATCTTGCAGCAGAACTTGGGACCCAAGTCTTCAGACTTGGTGTGGACTGGGGGCGTATTCAGACCGCACCTGGAGTGTTTGATGAGGCCGCGATAGCTCGTTACAAAGAAATTATTGGCATGATTCGCAATAAGAACATGAAGGTCATGCTGACACTTTTTCATTTTACTGTTCCTAAATGGAGTCAGGATCAGGGAGGGTGGACCAATAAAGAAACGAAAGAGCACTTCATTTCTTTTTCTCAAAAGGTGATGAAAGAATTTTCTCCTCTGGTCGATTTTTGGATCACTTTTAATGAACCAGAAATTTTTGCAACCATGACCTATGCTTTTGGTTTTTTTCCTCCCGCTCAAAAGGGGAGTGTCGTTCAAACTATACGGTCAATGAAAGAGATGATTAAGGCGCATAAAATTCTTTATAAGTGGGCCCACAAGAATCTCCCAGATCCAAAAATAGGAATTTCCCAGCATATGGGACACCATACGGGCCGGGGTCTTGTTAATAAGCTTCTCTCAAAAATGAGCGGCCGGTTTATGAACTGGTATTTTCCCAATCGCATAAAAGGCTACATGGATTATTTTGGCTTCAACTATTATGGAGCTGAATGGATTAAAGGGGCAGGCATCTCAATCGAGGATGATCTTGAATACTCCGAGGCCGGACGGGCGGTGAATCCTCGTGGTCTCTACCTCATTTCAAAAGAAATAAAAAAACGCTTTGGTGATATACCTCAGTTTATTACCGAGAATGGAATTGCCGATGCCACTGACTGGATCAGACCAAGTTATCTGATTGAACATCTCAAAGTTGTTCACACCCTTCAAACTGAGGGGATTAAAATGTTGGGCTATATTCATTGGACACTCACCGACAATATGGAATGGGCCGATGGCTACTGTCCTAAATTTGGACTTGTCGGTGTAGATAGAGAAAATAATCTTCTGCGTGTGAAAAGAGCGAGCTTTTATTTATATCAAAAAATCATTCAGGATAGAGTTGTCACGCAGAAAATGCAGGAAGATGCGTGGGCACTTCTTCAGTCTCATGTTGGAGAGCCCCGACCTTTTTGCCGCAGCCTCGACGGAAGAACCGGACTGGATGAGCCGGTGGAGCGTCTTATCAAGCCTTTTGACTGGCGTTTTTGATGTGACCTTGAGTGTTCGGTGTGCTATCAATGGCCATGTCATTTTTTCAGTTAGAAGCTAAATCAGGTGAGGCCCGTGCCGGTCGGATCTATACCTCTCATGGGGTCATTGAAACTCCCATCTTTATGCCCGTTGGAACCCGCGCCTCAGTCAAAACTCTGTGGCAGGAAGATCTGGAAAAACTAAATGCCCAAATTATTCTTGGAAACACTTATCATCTTTTTTTAAAACCGGGTCACGAGCTCATTGAGAAGATGGGTGGCCTTCATAAATTTATGAGCTGGCCTCGTCCCATTCTCACAGACTCTGGCGGCTACCAGGTCTTCTCACTTTCAGATATTAATAAACTGACTGAAGAGGGTGTGACTTTCCAGTCTCACATCGATGGCTCAAGACACTTAATTACGCCTGAGAAATCCATGCAAATTCAGCGTGCCCTGGGCTCTGATATTGTTATGGCCTTTGATGAGTGCCCCAAACTTCCAGCTACCAAAGAAACCTTGAGAACAAGTATGGAGCTCACTCACCGTTGGGCCGGCCGTTGTAAAACAGTTGAGCTTAAAGAGCATCAGCACTTATTCGGGATCATTCAGGGTGGACTTCATCAGGATCTGCGCACCGAAAGTATGCAGGGCCTGATTGATCTGGGTTTTGATGGATACGCCTTAGGAGGATTATCCGTCGGTGAAAAAAACGAAGAGATGGTTGAGTTCTGTCAGCAATTTGTTCCCACCATGCCAAGCGAGAAGCCCCGCTACCTTATGGGAGTCGGAAAACCTTTGGATGTGCTGAAGGGTATTAAGGCGGGGCTTGATATGTTTGACTGTGTGCTTCCTACGAGGAATGCACGTAATGGGCAGTTTCTTACGACTCATGGGCCCATGAATATTAAAAAAGCACGTTTTACTGAAGACCCACTTCCTCCAGATCCAGATTGCTCCTGCCAGGTGTGCTCACGGTACTCCCGTGCCTATATACGACATTTATTTAATGTGGGTGAATACCTCGCCGGACAGCTTATTACTTTTCATAATATTCATTTTTATCTCGAGATGGTGAAAAACGCCCGCAGCTCTATTATTGCGGGAGAATTTGACGTCTTTTATACAAAATTTTATAACGATTACACTTCAAATCGTTGGGAATAAACAAAGGAAACATATATGTTCGATTTCATTCTTTCTTCTGCTCACGCGCAAACTGCCGCAGCAGCATCTCCATCACCATTTCTTCAATTCGTTCCATTCGTTTTGATTTTTGTTGTGATGTACTTCTTGATGATTCGTCCTCAGAAGAAAAAAATGCAGGAAGAACAAAATTTTTTAACTAAACTTTCTCACGGCGATGAAGTCTACACAAAGTCAGGAATCCTTGGGAAAATCACTGGAATTGCTGATAAAGCAGTAACTCTTGAAATCGAAAATGGCGCCAAAATGAAAATTTTAAAATCTCACATCGGTGGATCAGCTGCTTCGATTTTCGGCACACCTGAGAAGAAGTAATTTCATGTTTGGATTAGGTTTTGGCGAACTCATTCTCATTCTCCTCATTGCTCTGATTTTTATCGGACCAAAAAAATTGCCTGAACTCGCCAAGGGTTTAGGCAAGGGGATGCGTGAGTTCCAAAATGCAGCGAAAGGTTTTTCTGACCAGCTGCAAGATACGACTCACGAGACTCCGAAAGCAGAACCTAAAGTTGAGGCAATCGTTTCAAATGTAGGTGATGCCCCTCAGCAAGAGACTCCAGCTAAGAACGAAGATCATCATTCATAAATAAAGGGGCATGAGTCCCCTTTGTTATGATTGCTCAAACTCCCTAAATTGCTTACAATTTTCCGAATACTTTAAATCTAATACGAACACTTAAAAGATACGGAGATTACATGGCCAGGGGATGGTGGGTACGCTTTATTTTATTGGCAGCAATTACGATTGGTGCCCTTATGTCGGTTACTCCGACTTTCTTTAACCTTTCTGAGAAAAGCTCTTTTCCACTTAAAACCAAAATCAACCTGGGGCTAGATCTTCAGGGTGGTTTGTATATGGTTCTGGGAATCGATTTTAACAAAGTTTATCGGGACGAAATTGTGGGCTACAACCGCAAGATTCAGTCTTTGTTAAGTGATGAAAAAATTGGGACATCCAAGGGAGACTTGATTGTTGCGGATGTAAAAGATCCAAAGCACTCAGTGGTTCTGGTAAACCCTGCTGACACGGATAAGGCCAAAGATGTTATCTCAAAATATTACGGCAATACTCTTCGCCTGGTTGGAAATGATAACGGAGTTCTGACTTATGGTCTGTCCCGCGATCTGATCAAAGAAGTGGAAGATACGGCCCTGTCAAAATCAATCGAAGTTATCCGTAACCGTATTGATGAGTTCGGCGTAACTGAGCCCGAGATTGTCTCTCAGGGGACTGACCGTATTGTTGTTCAACTTCCGGGTGTAAAGGATATTGACCGCGCAAAAGATCTTATCGGTAAGACGGCCAAGCTTGAATTCAAGACGGTAAACGATGAAGAAGCCGCTCCGATGAGTGAGTGGATGGCCAAAGTTAAAACTGCCGGTCTTGAGTATAAAAAAGGTGAGCGTTTTTCTGATTACGTAAAAAAAGTAAATGAACTTCTGGCCAGCGATCTTCCGAAAGGATCAGAGATTGCTTTCTCCAAAGAATCAAATAAAAACACAAATGAAATTACAAATATGGAGCCGTACCTCGTTGAGATAGGCTCAACTCTGACTGGCGAAGAGCTCCAGGAAGCTTTTGTGCGTATGGATCAGGAACAAAACCGTCCTTACGTTGCCCTAGAGTTTAAACCTACTGGTGCAAAACTTTTTGAAGAACTCACAGGTGCAATCACTGGAAAGCGTCTGGCCATCGTTTTAGATGGAAACGTTTACTCGGCACCTATGGTTAATGGAAGAATTGCCGGCGGATCTGCTCAGATCACTCTGGGAACAGGGGATTACAATACTGTTATGAGTGAGGCCCGGGATCTGGCCCTTGTTCTTCGTGCCGGGGCTCTTCCGGTGGAACTTGTGTTTGAAGAGCAGCGTGTAGTTGGTCCTTCACTTGGGGCGGACGCTATTGATAAAGCGAAGGTGGCAAGCTTAGTGGGCTCATTTCTGGTTCTTGCCTTTATGTGTTTTTACTACAGACTTTCAGGTGTTATTGCGACCGTTACGATTACTCTAAACGTTCTGTTCACCCTCTCATGTTTAATCATGATGGGTGCAACTCTCTCCCTTCCAGGGATTGCCGGTATTGCACTGACAGTGGGGATGGCGGTGGATGGAAACATTCTTATTTACGAGCGTATCAGAGAGGAGCTCAGACTTGGTCTTTCTCCTCAGGAAGCCGTGAGAATTGGTTTTGAAAAAGCCTTTTGGGCCATTGCAGATGCCAACATCACCACTGGTTTAGCAGGTATCTGTCTTCTTAATTTTGGTACAGGTCCGGTTCGTGGATTTGCCGTGACTCTTTTGATTGGTATCGCCATGACGGTTTATACATCTTATTTTGTGAGTCACATCCTATTTGAGTTGTATGTTGGTAAGGCCGCTAAAACAAAATTGAGTATTTAATTTAAGGAAGAATGACAATGACTACATATGCTTCAAAAAAACAAATTGATTACGTTGGTAAGTTTAAAATTGCCGGAATTTTCTCTCTTCTACTAGTCGTAGGAACCATCGTGTTGTATTTCACGAAAGGTCTTAACTACGGCGTGGATTTTCGTGGAGGAGTTGAGATTCAGGTTAAATTCAACAAAGATGTCTCTCTTGGTGAGCTCAGAAGTTTACTGGAAGAGAAAAAAGTCGCCACCCAACTTCAAAGTATCGGGGATGAGTCTCAGCATGAGTTTCTCCTTAAGCTTGAATCAGACAAGGGTGATCTGAATGCGATTTCTAATAACCTCACTGGTGTCCTTTCTGAAAAATTTGGAGAGGGAAGTTTTGAAATTCTCAAAAACGATATCGTAGGTCCCAAAGCAGGGGCCCAGCTTCGTATTTCGGCTTTCAAGGCCATCTCATGGGCCATCCTTGCGATCATGATTTACCTTGCTCTGAGATTTGATTATAAGTTTGCTCCGGGGGCCATCGCAGCCCTTCTTCATGATGTTGTTATCATCATTGGAGCCTTCATCATTACGCAAAAAGAATTCTCACTTCAGATTGTGGCCGCTCTTCTTGCGATCATTGGTTACTCAGTAAACGATACTGTTGTGATTTATGACCGAGTCCGTGAAATTGAAGCCGCTCATCCGGAGCTTAATAGCTTTGATGTGATGAACAGAGCTCTTAATGAAACCATGTCTCGTACTATCATTACTTCAATGACTGTATTAGGTGTCTCTCTTGTTATGCTTTTCATGGGTGGATCTGTTATCCATGACTTTTTCTTTGCGATGACAGTAGGGGTGATTTTAGGTGTGTATTCTACAATCTATATCGCTCTTCCTATGACTGTTTTTGCTGATAAATTTTCTAAGAAAAATGCCTAAGTTTTTAACCATTCTTTTTATCGCCATCTTGTCTCTTCCTGGTTTTGGCCAGGAAGAGACTAATGTCGAGCCTCTGACCCCAGGTGGGGGACACGTTATCATTCAAAATAATCCAGATGTGCCCGCGCCCGAAGCTCCCGTTGAGGAAGTTTTGTCAGATGATGAGATGATTGTTGAGGAAGCTGAAATCGACCGTCAGAAGCAGCTTGACGCCCTTCAGGCCGCTCATGCCAAGGCCCAACCTTTGGTAGAGCCTGTAAATCCTTTGGATGAAATCAAGAAGCTTGGTCATGAGCAAATCGATGCGGCCGCCATGATGGATGATAAGGTTCTGGCGATTTTGCAGGATGTGCTTAAGCAAGGCACTATGGGAAAAATTCCTGAAATCGAAGTTAAAAACATGATCAAAGAAAAAACTAAGGGAACCTTTGCGGAGAGGGTCTTTAAAAGGTTTCCCAGTCTTCTCAATATTTCAACTGATGTATTGCGGGATAAGGACGCTCTTTCAGGTATGATTGGTGTCATGAGAAGAAAGCAGGATCTCAAGACCTACGGGATCATCTGGCTTGTGATTTTGATCAGTGGCCTGTTTATTAAAAAGAAGTTGGTTAAGCCGAAGTGGCCATTCTGGAAGCGCTTTCGCACTAAACTTGTTATCAACACATGCCTATCAGCACTGAGTTTTTATATTTTCTATTCGTATTTTTCTGAAGAACTGCAACCGACCATCAACATTGTGGCCAAACACTGGTTCTAGAATTTAGGGATGCAGCCAATTTTTCTGTCGTGAGGCGGGTAGTTGGTTGATGAGCCCGATGAGCTGTTTCCACTGTTGTCCACACCACTGTTATTGAGCTCTGATGCCCCTTTAACCTGGTAGAGCTTCTGGGTTGAAGAGCGCACGTAAGGAGACTGGAAATTCAGAGGATAATAGAAGTAGACGGCCACAGTAGAAACATTTGTATCGTTAGGAACTGTTGGCACATCGTCATTCATGTAAAACCAAACTTGTTTTAACTCAGTTTCACGAATGAGGATAAAGTCAGACGGGGCCGTCACAGGTTTTCCGTCCCGGTCCAGGACAGTTTCTGCAGCTTTAACACCGACATAAATCCCTTCCATATCGACACCAACGACATCGCGCATGGCCTTAAATAGAGGGTTATTACTATTGTAGTGACTTGAGTTAAGACAGTAAGACTTGAAAGTCGACTGATCAATCCATGGTGACATGTAGTAGCCCATAGACTGGGCAGTTGATGTTGCTCCACCAGCTTCAGTGTTTTGTGCACTTGAAGTCATGAGAGGAAATTTTTCAAAAAAGCGGGTGGCCGCCGGGATATTTGTCGCCCCAAAGTTCATGGCCTTTTGGATAATGATGTCGTTTACATCATCATTGGCATTATTGTTGTTGTCATAGAATCTCGGATCCGTGTTGTCCCAAAGATTAAAGACTCCAGGTTTTTGTTCTAAACGAGGGTAAAGCGCGTTGTCGATGGCCCCATAAAGTGGATTCATCCAGTCGTGGCAGACAATATCTGTACCAGCGGCAATTGGATTTGGTGGGATACGGGGTAAGAAATAAAAGTGAACCCGGAAAGCGGCATCGTAATAAATAGTATTGTTCGTGGTATCTGTTGATATCGAACGGGTGATACAACTGTACTGAGAGATGGGAGCATTTTTAAGGGGCCCCATACTCGAGAGGGGAATATCAGTAGTGAACTTCATCAACTGAATCGAATCCGATTTGGCCCCGGAGCTCTCTTCCATCAGAGTCAGAACGAAAACCTTGCCCTGATCAAGTTTATCTATATCAACTTTAAGAGAGTTGGCCTGACTGCCTGGAGAGACATCCAGTGGAACGGAGTTATTAAATTCATCAGTGGCCTTAACAATACAGTTTGGATTGGTGTCTTCACCTTCAATAGGATTGTTACACCATCCATTGAGTGTTCTAAAATTGTTGTTAAGGGAGATATCTTCAGTGACTCTGAAATTTACAAAAAGCGTCCCTAGACCACTGGTGTTTTTCCCCTGGCAAAAGCTCGCACAGTTGGAACCCGTGGTGATAGAGACACTGTCTTTACAGCCACAAAAATCAGTTTTAAATTGAACTGCATTGTCCGGACGGGTGACCACTGCTGGCTCATCGTCGTCGACGCCATCGTCATCAGTAGCCGCGCCATTCTCGATGAGACTTCTTTGGGGAATGGTATCCTGACAGCTCACGAGCGAGAAGCTCATAAGCAGCAGTAGCACCAGGTTTAAGTTCATCAATCGCGAGAGCATATTCATTATTCCTCAGACGACTTATCGAGTTGGTAGATTCTTTCTTTAAGTAATTCTAACTCTCTCCCCAAATGAAATTGTCTGATACTGCTCAATTGTTATTAAAATCGGTCACTTATGCATATCTTAGGTAATGTAAGGGAAGAAGACTTGCCGAGAGTTTGAGGCACGGACTAAATTATTTTCCGGGGATGCCGATAAGCCTTCAAAATCATAAACATCTCAAGAGACACTGATAGAAGGAGTGGGACATGACAAAAGCTGATTTGATCGCCGTAATTGAAAAACAGGCAAACCTTCCGCATCACCAGGCCGAAAAAATTGTGAACATCTGCTTTGATAGCATGATTCAAGCACTTTTCGATGATGAGCGAATTGAAATCCGTGGATTCGGATCATTTGCAAACCGTAACTACAAAGCTTACGAAGGAAGAAATCCTAAAACCGGTAAAGTGGTAAAGGTTTCTCCTAAGAAAGTTCCTTTCTTTAAGGTTGGTAAAGAACTTAAAGAAATGGTTGATGAAGGAAAAGATAAGTACGTTATCCGCGAAGCTTAAAACAAATTTATGCCGGGAGCTTCACTGTAAAAAGTGAACCAGCTCCTGGCGTACTTTGTAACATAATTTTGCCACCGTGGATTTCAACCAGTTGTTTTGTTAAATAAAGCCCTAGACCCAGGCCTTGAACATTGACTGCTATATTGGCCCGATGAAATCTTTCAAAAATCTTTTCATGATCTTCTTTTGCAATCCCCAGACCTTGATCTTTAACTGAGAACCAGACGTGATTTTCTTCACGGCCCATCTTAATATGAACGTCTTTACCTTCGCCGTACTTTAGAGCATTTCCTATGATGTTGGTCATGATTTGCTCAAGGCGGGTCTGATCCCAGACTCCAGATAAATCCTCTCCGCTGGATTCAAATTTGAGGCTGGTCTGATCAAGCTGAAGGGCCGTCTCCATAAGGATCACTTCTAAATTGCAGGGCTTCTTTATCAGCTGAAGTTGTCCCGTATCAAACATCGTGACATCCATCATGGCATCAATCAGGCGTTCAAGTCGGGCCACCTGACGGTCTGAGGATTTAAGTAAAAAATTGGCCCCTGCCACCGGATCCGAATCTTTTGCTAACTGATGAGCAATATTCATATTGAGTCTCAGGGCGGTCAAAGGAGTACGCAGCTCATGAGAGGCAAGATCCAGAAAATCATTTCTGATACTGATGGCCTGATTGGCCTTGATTAAAGCTTCTCTGATTTTAAGAAGAAGGGTGATGGTAATGGAGCCGATGATAAAAAAGACTCCAATCCGGGTCAATCCCTGCGAGTTGTTCACCACACCTGCAAAAAATCCATCAGGGACCTGATAGATAATTGTGAGGAGAGAAAATATTCCGGCGATGAGTCCAGAACTCATGCCATTGATCCAGCAGGCGAGAATCATCACAGCATAACAAAGGGTGAGGGGAATCTGGCTTAAGTAGACCGGCATGACGGAGTATGTAGTAAATAAAAGTAGAGAGGGAAACAGTGCAAGCAATTGCCTGATAGCAGGGGATTTATCCTGAAAAGGGAGAAGGTAATTAGGGGGATATTTTTTCACTTCCTATGAGGGTATCTGGACAAGGATTAGTTGACAATTTCTAAGGTAATGCGGTCTTCTAAATATGTTTGAAATATAAAAAGGACTCCATGAGTAAACTAGTTCGAGGTTTAACCCTCACTGATTCAATTGCTATCGTTATCGGAACCATCCTGGGGACAGGAGTCTTCTTAAAAACGGCCACCATGGCCCAAACGATGGGGAATCCAACTTGGGTATTAATAGCCTGGGTAGTGGGTGGCCTTCTCTCTCTGACTGGTGCCCTGGCCTACGCTGAGCTCGGATCGATCATGCCAGATGCTGGTGGTGAATATGTTTACCTCAAAGAAGGCTACGGAGAGTTATGGGGCTTTCTTTATGGTTGGATGCGTTTTTGGATCGGCTCACCCGGCTCAATTGCAGCCTACGCCGTTGGTGCGATGACCTTTGCCAGCGGAATGGTGGATTTGAGTTTTGTCGGTGGAAAAACAATCGCCGCCATTTTAATCATCGCCTTCTTCTCCATTTTAAACTGCTTCAGCGTTGCCTTTGGCGGACGACTGAATTCCATCATGACAGGGCTCAAACTTTTTATGATCCTGGGTATCTCTTTCGGGATTTTTCTCTTCGCTAAAGATGTGAGCTGGTCCCACTTCTCTGAATCAAATTNNCCAAATCCCGGAGCGGAAGGTTTTATCGGTTGGTCAGCTTTCGGAACGGCACTACTGGCTTCTCTTTGGGCCTACGATGGCTGGAATAATCTTTCCATGGTGGCCGGAGAAATTAAAAATCCTCAGAAAAATATTCCACTCTCTTTCGGAATTGGTTTGATGGCGATCTTAGCCATCTACGCTCTCTCCAACGTGGCCTATTTCTATGCTCTTCCTTTCTCTGAAATTGTCACTTCAAATTCGAGTGATTTTCCAGATGCTCTTCCCGTAGCTACTAAAGCGGCCTTAAGTTTCTTAGGGACCTCAGGAGTCACTATTCTCTCAGCAGCTTTTGTGTTCTCGGCCTTGGGAGCTATGAACGGATCTATTTTAACGGGTGCTCGTGTTCCTTATGCCATGGCCAATGATGGATTGTTCTTTAAGCAACTTGCTAACGTAAATGAAAAATCAAATGTGCCAGTGGCCTCAATTATGGTTCAGGCCTGTGTTTCTATTTTGTTGGCCGCTTCCGGTAGTTTTGATCAGCTCACAGACTACGTGGTTTTCTCGGCCTGGATTTTTTACGCCATGGTAACTGGTGTGGTTTTCACCATGAGAAAGCGCCGCCCGGATATTATTCGCAACTATAAAACATTTGGATATCCGGTTCTTCCTGCGATCTTTATTATTCTGGGAGTCCTTCTCTTAATCAATACCGTTTATACCTCTCCGACCTCTAGCTTGATCGGTCTGGCCTTCATCGCAGCAGGTGTGCCTGTGTTTTATATCTTTAGAAGATTTCGGGATAAGTAGAGGAATTAAACTAAACCTTTGATAAGATTAGACTTAATAAGTTACTTGGTGTTTCCGATATAGTTATATGGAAACAGCAGTATCATGAGAGCGGTATGAATAAGATCTTAGCAATTTTGTTAATTCTTGCGACCTCATGTAATGAGCTGCGGGTTGATGATGTCATCTCAGGCCCTAAGGATGAGGATGACACAACTGAGCCTTTAACCGCCTCTCGGCCCGGTCCCAATCCGGATCTTTTCAATGCTCCATTCTACGAGTGCCTCCAGGAGAGGTATGTCTCCACTACCGGCAATGACGGAAATGATGGTCTCACTACTCTTACGGCCTGGAGAAATCTGCAAAAAGCTGACGACGAAGCCCTGGCCCCGGGAACTTGTGTAAATGTCGCTCCCGGTACTTACTCTATGGGCACATTGTATTTAACAAATGGAGGAACTACCGCTTCACCAACAGGTTACGTGGTCTACCGTTCAACAGTTCTCTCTGGTGCTATCCTTGATGCCAATGCAAATATGGATCAATTAATTTCCGTCCAAGCAAACTACCTGGTGCTGGATGGATTTGATATTGATGGTCACTCCAATCGTGCCAGAAACTCCTGCATTGATTCCTGGTCTGGAAACGGTGGACATCACATTTGGATTTTAAATAACAAGATTCACAACTGCGGCCTCAGTGGAGTTCAGTTAGATGGCAGAGAATACCTCTACATCTGGCACAACGAAGTCTACGCCAATTCCAGCTCCTATTTTTATTCGTTAAATGGTTCGGGAATCTCAATTTATGAACCCGAAGTCATTGCTGCCTATACTCCCACTCAAATGGATACGGAGTTAGGAGAGTACAAAATTCAAATTATGTATAATATTGCGAGAAATAATTTTAACCGCCAGTCTAGTAACACCAACACTGACGGTAATGGAATTATCCTCGATGACTGGAGACATACTCAGATCGCACCCCATGTTGTTTATCCCGGAAAGGGGCTCGTTTACGGAAATCTGACTTATGGTAATGGAGGAAAGGGGATTCACTCAAACTATAGTGCTAATGTCGTTATCGCTAACAATACGGCCTATGGGAATAATTTCGACACTCATAATACCGGTCAGTGGCGAGGAGACATTACAGTTCAAAATGGAAGTGCCAATACTGTGATTAACAACATTGCCTGGACAATAACCGGGGCCGGTGCTCTGGCCTTTAATTCCCCTTTTGCCGGTAAGGATGCATTCGCTGCCGATAATGTATGGTCAAATAATATTGCTTTTGGTGCTGCTACTGATCTGGATGCTCCGGATATTTTTCCAGCAGGGGATAACCAAACTTTAACCAATCCACTTCTGGTAAATGCTCCAGGGAGTGATTTTAAACTGGATACTGCAAGTCCCGCTCTGGGTTATGGGATGAATCTCTCCGGTCTGCCTGAAACCTACTTTGATGTAGGTGCCTGCTCAAGTCTTCTCAGCTCCTGCCCTTAATTCAGAGCCTCCAGAAATAAACGATTAAAAGGCAGTGCTAGTTTAAAGTGCTGATCAACTATCTTTCCAAATCCGGGACTCAGGGCCACATCCAGAGAGAGTGGTGCCGAGACTGTGAAGCTTTTAAACTTTAGTAGCTCTACATGCGGATGGTCTGCTGGGAATCCTTTCGGGGGGCGTTTTAAAACGTGGTCAGTATCCATCACAGGAAATGTTTTCTTAAATTTTTTATCAGTCAGAATTTTTTTAAGCTCATCACCTTCTGTCGTAAGATACTGGCGGACATTTTTAAGTTGTTCGGCTTCAGGCATCCATACTCCGGCGGCGACAAAAATTTCTTTTGGTGAAAGGTGCAAATAATAGCCAGGAAGCCCACCCTTTTTTCCACCGTAGGCAATGAAGGCCCCGAAATTTTCTTTATAAGGATTTTTATTATCGCTGAAGCAGGTATCCCGATTGAATCTGAATGTGCAGTGCTTAGGTTCCAGGTAGGGAAGTTTATCCTCCCACACTGAGGCCCGGGTGATGAGCTCCTGGGTAAGGAATTCAAATTCCTTTTTGGCCGCTAGGTACTCATCTTTATGAGCATGCATCCATTCAGTGTTATTGTTTTTTTTTATCTTCTTAAGAAAATCGATGGTTTTTTTCATAGATGGTTTTATACCACAGTGCCAAGAGTTTGCCCCACCTTCGAGATCTTTCAAAGCTCTCTGATGTCATTATTTCAAGGACTTAAGCGAAATCCTCAAGAGTTGGCCCTGTTTACCGATAAGATGACTCAGGATCTCAATAAAAGGTTTTTATGAAACTCCTCTGGCCTGCCTTGATAGTCATTGCTTCGCCTGCTTGGTCACAAGTGGACTGGAGCCGTGAGCAGAAGAGTAAGGAGATTGTTTATCATATCAATAAGGCCTACGTTGGATGTTTAAGTTCTTACGAGCAAAGTACATCTAAAGATCCCAACGCTCAAATTTTAAAAGAAATACGTCGAGAGCCTATATCCGTTCAGGATATGAGAGATCATGTTGATAGGACCAAAGAGACGATTCAGAATTTTTATCAGAACTCATTAGATAAGAACCCTGAGTTAGCTAAAGAGCTCATGGCCGATTTGGAGGCCATCGCAACTGATAAACGCTGCCAGAGTTCAGGCAATGACTGTCGCACTACACTTGTGGCCACAGCAAAATTTTATATGGACCGCATGCGGCCTTCGCTACCTGGATGTGAGTTAGATAAACTGAAACCTAAGCAGCTTGAGAAAGTAGAAGCTTACCTGCAAAGTGCTTCCTATAATTCACAAGCGAGTCTTGATGGATATCATGAAGCTCAATGTTTACTGGAGAAAAAATACCAGGATCAGCCCCATTTGGATGCTGATATAAAGCAGGCGATGCTGAGTTCTTTTTCAGTAGGACAAAAAAGACCGAATCTTGCTGCCCGCTACATGTGGATGACAGTGGATATGAATAATTATGCCTTTGGAGAAATCCAAATGGATATTCTGTATAAAACAGTTCGTTTAGATAAAGATAACAATCCTGTGAAATCCACTGAAGTCCACATCTGCGATCCTGCGAAGTCGATGGATAGCACAACTTACCAGTCACCTCTTAAAGTGCTTGTGTTCAAAGAGCCCTACATCACGGCCCCAGCGCCAAAAGCACAAAAAATAGTTGAAATAAAACCCGAGCCTAAAGAATGTATTGAGACTTATGAGAAGTCTAAATTTGTTCCCGGCAACTTCGACGAAGGCAGAAGTGATGTGGGTCTTGATCAGGCCGCAAAGCTTATGAAAGAAGTTGAAGACTTTATGAATTCAACTGACAAAGACATTAAAATCACCGACATTACAGTTTATTCAAGTTCTTCACGTACACCTTTCTCTATAGAAGTGAACGGTAAACGGGTCATCGATCCCGAATCAGATAATCGAAATTTAGCCCTGGCCGCCCAGAGAGCAGCTTCTGCTAGTAAAATTCTTGAAGATGTTCAGAAAACCAGTTCGGCGTTAGCTGGAATTAATTTTCAGGTGAAGTCAGAGTTAGCGGGCCCGGCCTTTGAAATGACTGATGCAAAATTAAAAAGTCTGAAAAATACCGGATCTCAGGGTAGTGAGTACTATTCAAAAGTTGTTGAACTCTTTAACGCCAACACAGAAATGTATAAAACCCAGGCCGTTTGTGAAGATCCAAAAGATCTGCTTGATGCCGCAAAATACCCAAGTCTCTATCATGCAAAATTTAAACCCTTTCAGGGCTACCGTATTGTCATCTCAGGGCATTATACGAAGTCATTAAAGTGCGGAGATTTTCTTCCGGGAGCTGCTAAGAGCTCTAAAGGAACTAAATCAGTAGGCCAATAAAACACAGATCATTTTAAACTTTTTTGATGTGCTGCTTTGGTGGTAAAAAAGTTAAATGATTATTCAAAATGACTTAAAACAACTTGTTTCCAAATCAGTTAAACTTCTCGGCCAAGCACTCCTGGAGGTTCATGGCAAACATCTCTATCAGGAAATCGAAGAGCTCCGAGTGAAGATGAAAGGGGCGCGCAGTAAAAGTGCGGCCATTGTTCAGAAATCAATGGAAGAGGTTTACGAAGATCTCAAAAATAATAAAAATCAAGAACTCCATCAAAAGGCCAAGGCTTTTGCTTTAATGCTGGAACTGATTAATACCTGCGAAGCGGCTTACCGGTCTCACCGTTTAAAGAAGTTTCACATAACTAAAGAGACGCACCCAGAAGCCATCATTTATGTCTTTACCAGCCATCCTACAGAGTCTCGCAGTCAGAGCTTCTTAGAGCTTATGGGAAGGATTGAAGACCTTTTAATTGAAGCTCTGGAAGATTCTTTTGAAGTGATTCAAGAAAGACTTTTTTATCTTTTAAAAATTGCCGTGAGGTTAAGTCTTGCCAACAACCGCAGGCCCCGGGTTAAGGATGAAATGGAACAGGTGTTTCATACGGTTCTTCATCCCGATATTTTGGCGGAACAAATTGCGCTTAATAAAAAAAATCTCAACGTAAGTTTCAGGACATGGGTAGGAGGAGATAAAGATGGCCATCCTAAAGTGGGCAGCTCAACCATGCTTGAGAGTTTTAATTTATCCCGCTCAAAGCTGCTGGAGTTTATATCCAGGGAATTAAAAACCTTTGAAAATGAACTTAAGTTAATCGATGAAGGAAGGAAGCTATCTAAGGAAATTTCCACCTTTAAGATTTGTCTAAAGAACTTGAAAAAAGTTCAAAAAGACGATGGAAAGAAAGTTTCAATATTCAAAAAAAGTCTCATGCGTCTTAAGAAAACGGCTCTCACTTATGATCTGTCATCGCCCTTCATTGAAAATATGGAACAGTTAATCTGGTCATATCCTGCTATGGTTCTTCCACTTGAGATCCGTGAAGACTCAGAAATGATTCAGAAATCCTTAAAAGATAAGTCTCAACCTATTTTAAAAATGCTCGCAACTCTAAAGTCCATTTCAAAAGGAATGGAGGCCAAGTGGTATGTGCGAGGTTTTGTTATAAGCATGTGCCAGACTTCAGAGGATATGTTGGCCGCGGTTACGATTACAAAGCGTGAGCTGGGAACTTTTGCCATCCCGGTGGTGCCTCTTTTTGAAAACGAAAAAGGTCTTCTGAATGCCACTGATATTCTTCAGGGCGCTTTTAAACTCTTTAACTTTGAAGAAGAACATAAGAAAAAATGGGGAAGCCGCTTTGAAGTGATGGTTGGCTATTCTGACTCAAGTAAGGAAAATGGGGTCTTCCCCGCTAGGCTCATGATTGAGCGGGGATTATTTCGGATTGAAGAGTTTCTTGTGAGAAAAAAATTAAAACCGGTTTTTTTCCACGGCTCCGGAGGCAGTGCCAGCAGAGGCGGAGGAACTATTCAGGAGCAAATTTCCTGGTGGCCGCAAACAGCGCTGAATATCTTTAAAGTCACTATCCAGGGTGAGATGGTTCAAAGGAATTTTAATAATCCTTTGATCATGCGCTCTCAGGTAGGAAAAGTGATTGATGGATACACTCATTGCAAACCCAAAAGCCTCGGTCAAAATCAAGAAGTTCTGAAATTTTCAGACAGTATACAAAATTCTTACCGATCCTTAGTTAAGGATCCTTCCTTTCAGAAACTTGTTACCTATGCCACCCCTTATGATTATTTGAATCTTCTCCGTATTGGATCCCGACCTACGAAAAGAGTAGCTAAAGGTGAGTTTAGCTTAAGGGCCATACCCTGGATCCTATGTTGGACCCAAACCCGGCTACTATTACCTGTGTGGTGGGGCACAGGTGCGGCCTGGGACTCTCTTTCTCCAGTAGAAAAAAAATCAGTCAAAGATTTTTATCAGAAATCCTACCTTATGCAGTCGTATGTAAAAAATCTTGGTTTTACTTTGGCAAAAATTGAAATCGGAGTCTGGAATTTCCATCTAGAGCAGTCCAAGTTGGATGACGATGAAAAATCTTATTGGAAGAAGAAAATGGTCGAAGAACTTAAGCAGAGTGTGCGCTTTTTTGAAGAAATCTCTGGAGAGAAAGATTTTACCTGATTCAGGCCATGGCTAGGGGAGAGTATCTATTTCCGTTCGAGTATGATCCACCCGCTTAATGTCATACAAAAAATTGCTTTGGAGAGGAATGATAATGTTCTTTTGAGGGAGACAGTGACTGGTATTGCTTGTGGGATGCTTACGACGGGGTAATCTGGAGGAGAGGTCTGGTATTAATAATTCAAGTTGCTTTGGAGGCTCACCGGCCTCAAAAGTTTTTCATGTGCCTCCTTTTGAATCAAAGGAGGCACTCACTGTTCGGAGACAAAATGATTTTAAAGTTTTTTCTGTCTTAGTATTTAAAAGTTGTCGTCGCAGCTTCGAAATAAGCATTCAAAAGATTAAGGTCCTGTCTTTTTTTAATCCCATATTCCATGACTTCAATAAGGCAGCGAGCACCATCTTTCGAATCATAAGGCACGCAGTTTTGAGTCATTGTATCCATCTCAGTTGAGATAGTAAGAGTTGAACGTGTATAGTCATCCCGGATCTTTGAGACATTCTCAAAATCTTCAAAAAGTGTTGCTAGGACTTGCGCACAGTTTAGACCTGCAGCAACAGATGCTTTTATTTCTTTGTCTTTTTGCTGAAATTCGCGCAATATTTGCCCAAATTCAGACTGCTGTATCCCAAGCAAAGCGATGTTTTTATCTGCTAAGCTATTCCATTCGGAAGCTACAGGACCGCACTTCCTTCTATTTTTAATACATTCTTTTAGTGCATTTGGGCCCTGGAGAAAATTTGAGATCGAATCCACTGTCCCCTGATTCCATTTAACTATTGAAGCGTAATCCTTGGTAAAGGTATCTTCGTACAAGTGTGCTAGTTTTACCTTTACTTCTTCACAGTTGAGGCTTGAAGTGTCATCGTCAAAATTTGCTTCACCAATTGAAAGGACTTCTAAGTTTTTAATGCCAGAAAACGTTTGGGCGTACCCGAAATTTGATAGGAAAAAGAGAGCGACTAATAGATTTTTCATAAGACTCCTGTGTTTTTAAAATTTAGTTCCTAATATTGGTATTCATCTTTGTTATCAATATATTCGATTCTAATAAAAACGAATAAAAAAAAGGCCATTGTCCCTCCAACGATTAACGGCCCATCTGGCCCAAGATCATAAGTCCAACTGCTTCCTTTCTTGTAAAGGTCACTCATGTTCGCCATGAGAATATCTTCACTGATAGCAAAAGAAGAAGCGAGAGCAACAAGCTCGTCAAAATCGTGTGCCTTTTCTTTCGATATATAATTTTCTTTCATATAAGTGACTATGTCTTGTTTTGTTAATCCTTCACCCTTTAATCTCAAGACGTTTTTTTTAAACTCGTTTACGTATTGATCATAATGAGATTGAGTTTTCTGGTCCCATTCAACGCTCAGATTGTACTCTAGAGTCTGAACGGCTTCTGCGAGTTCAATTGCATTTGATGCTTGAGCGAAAGCTGGCGTCAGCATGCTTATCGAAATGAAAATACTTAAAAGAAATTTTTCCATAAGAGGCTCCTTGGTTTATATAAAATTGCATTCATGCGGGCCTTTATAAACGGGGGAGGTCTAGTCATCAAGATGAAGGGATTGAAAGTGGAACATCGGTGTATACACTAGCGTATACGTTTCAATCGTTAGATTATTCCGATATTGCAGGAAAACTTGAGTCATTCCGATATCTTTCGAGGATTTGTTATTCACTCTGAGTATGTAATATTTTCATCATTTTCTGAGCAATCCTCAATGTATGGTATTTTTCAATCATGATAAGCATATATGACTACCTCTCTGCTGAAGTCTTCGTGGCGGACGCTTGGAAATGGAAAAAGGAACGTAACGCACAGTTAAGTGTGCGTGCATGGGCCAAGCAGCTTGGTATGAAGTACCATTCTCCTCTTCATCAAATCATCTTAGGTAATAGAAAAATTCCGAAGCACTACGTTCCTTTATTAGCAATGAATCTTAAGCTTAATAAGAAGGAATCTCTTTATCTGGAAACATTAATTGATCTCCATAAGGCTAAGACTTCTCAAGAAAAAGAAATCTATGGTGGCCGTTTAAGTACTCTTTCTCCGAAGCCTCTTTTGAAGTCTGTCCAGATTGAAAGCTACAAGTATTTTCAAGATCCCCTTCACGGGATCATTCTTGAAATGAGCTTACTTAAAAACTTCGTTGGTGAGCCCCAATGGATCCAAGCACGTGTTGGATTCAAGGTCTCTCTCGCAGATATTAAAATTACCTTGGAAAGACTACTGTCACTAGGCTTTTTAATCATCAATTCTGACGGAAAATTGGTCAAAGTAAATCAGCATCTTTTTTCGACCTCTGATGTACCTAATAAATACCTGCAAGAATATCACGCTCGATGCTCTGACATGGCTAAGAGTTCTTTAGAGATTCAAGATGTCCTTGAAAGAGAGTTCAACGCTTCCACCTTCAACTTGGCAAAGAAGGATATTCCCCGAGCTAAGGAAATGCTGCGCAGATTTCTTAACGATTTCATCACGGAAATTGAAGCTCCTGCCGGAGACGGCGAAGAAACTTACCATGTTAATCTGCAACTTTTTAAAATAACGAGATAATGATGAAATACCTATTCTTGCTTGCCCTAACTATTTCTTTTCATACCCTCGCATCTACGGGCGGTGGCAATGGAGGAATCTCTGTTGTCTGTCGAGGCCCTGAAGGCAAAATTACGTCTGCGGAGTTGCTCGAAATCTACGAGGGTCGAACCCTTTATAAAAAAGTTTACGATAACTCTCTTGGTGACATGAGCACTATGATGGCCATGGTTGAAGACCAATTAGGCCAGAATCCTGTTTATCTAAAACGCTATCAACAAGAACTAGGACTCATACATAAAAATATTATCTTCGTTCCAAAAGGGCACAAGATTGAATTAACCGAAGACGCTCTTCCAGTGATCAGCCAAGTTGGGTGCAGTCTCGAGCAGCTTGCAAATTATACTCAATCGGGAACAGTCCTTATTTCACAAGAAATCTTCGATAATCTTGATAATTTGAATAAAGCAGCTCTCTACGTTCATGAAGCGGTCTATGCCGTGAGAAGGCAGGCAGGAGATACAACTTCAGTGCGGACAAGAAAACTGGTTAAGGAGCTTACGGCGCTTAACCCTGATAAATCAATGGTCGCCTCGGAAATATCACAAACCTACGATCAACTTTGCCCTCTTCAGGAATACTTAGGACTAAATAAGCGGATGTTTCAAGAAGACTATAAGAATCTAATGGAGCGAGAAGACGCCTTCATTTCTGGAATTCGAACTTGGCGCACAGGTTCGCAATCGATTGTGCAATGTCGTGAAGCGAAGAAGAAAAAACAGATAGAGTCATCATGTCTAGCGGCCTTACAAGAATGGAACTCGCTTATTATGATCCTAAATAGCCTCACAGCTTCCACAGCATCTCGAATCGAGTCGATGTTTATTGGTTACAACTCTGAGGCGACAAATTTATTTAATAAGTATGGAAATACATGCTCTTGGAATGTCTTACTCAACGAGGAAATTATAGACGTGCGTACTGTCCGGTCAATTTTTGTTGATTCGGTAAATTCTATGCTTTTAGACCAGCATGAAGAAGTTGATCATTGTAAAACCTTATATGGGCTAGGCTCATATAAACAATCTGTTGAGTGCTTGATTAAAACTAGCGACGAAACGATAAGTAAACTCAACAGGAACCCTTACAAGAGCTCGTATCTTGATGCTTTATCTTTGCTGCCCAAGAATTAGAGGATCTTAACTCTTAATGGTGGT
>DLGL01000005.1:0-339 GCA_002482685.1 Bacteriovoracaceae bacterium UBA7695
GAGGGATTCGAACCCCCGACCAATTGGTTCGAAGCCAACTACTCTATCCAGCTGAGCTAAGAGTGCGTTGGAAATACTTTAACGATCTGCTGACTTCTTGTACAGCCAAATGCTGCGATTGTGCCGTGAGCAAAGACCAGTAAGTTTACCTTACTGGGCCTTTTTTTCGGTATTGAGGAGTTCATCGACTTCTTCCACGTCAAACTCACTGAGTCCAAATGGGTTATCCTTAGAGTTTAGATCTTCGTCCACGTATCGTTTTCCAAGATTCTCTTCAATATCGTCCAGAGAGTCCTGATCGATGTTTCCTTGCTTCTTCTCAATGTCATTGAGGTTCTC
>DLGL01000005.1:351-1630 GCA_002482685.1 Bacteriovoracaceae bacterium UBA7695
GCTTATCTTCATCCAGTTTGGCATCGTTGAGAATGGTCTCGGCCTGCTCTATTTCGTTTTCAAGTCGCTCAAGGGCCTTGAGATCTTTTTCTGAATCTTTAATGACAGATTTCTCGCGCTCCTGGCGCTCAAGCTCAGTTAACTCATCTTCAGTTAGCTGAATCTTGTCGGCCTGCTTGAGAAGATCATCATTTAGGTTCTCAAGATTGAGCTCAACATCAAGCTCTTCCAAGGCCTTGCCACCCATAAGTTCTTTTTTAGTCGATTGGGCCGACTCTTTAGCATTTTGCTCTCTGAGGTAGGCTTCTTTTGTCTTAGTAATCGCTATGTCACCAGTATAAAACTCTCTGATTGATTTTGAGACTACAACAGTGGCGAAATTGTCAGTCAGCGTGATTACTGTGAGTTCGGCCATCTTGTAAGTCGGCTGGTCAGTAATGTTCTCATTAAGAAGTCTGTCTTTGAATCCAAAAACTTCAAGAACGTTCCCCATTTCCAGTCCGTCAGCGCGACCCCGGTCTAAGTAGACAACATCACCAAAGCCAAGAAGAGACTGCATTGGTTGAAAAGTAGAAACAACTGCAGCTTCAATGAGACGGGAATTATACGTTCTGGTGATCCGGTCAATTTTAGGTGTGAAGGCCGTAATCCGGTCTCCACGTTGAGGAGTACCGGCAAGTTCTATGAACTCTACTTCCCACTTATCTTTAATCTTTCGGACTAATTTAATCTGGGCGACGATAGTATATTTGTAGCCTTCGCGATCAGAATTTTTGTGATTCGCTTTGCCTAAAGATGAATAAACAGAAAACTTATCCCCTGGCATAGCATTTATAGACTCATCAAACTTTACGTAAGCCTTATCCTTCAGCGAAAAATATATATTTTCATCCGGACCATTTACGATTTCCCCAAAATCCTGAACTATGTTTGTTGAAACAAAAGTTGAAAGATAGAAGCCTTCCTTGAACGAATAATAAATACGGCTGTTTTTATCAAAACCAGATTTATCGTAATTTTTAGGAATGATGACGTCAAAATCAGAGCGAGGTGGCTCGTAGTTTTCATACTCACGATTAAGGGCCTGCTCCCCTGCTTTATTTAAATCATCCATGGTCTCTTCAGATGCATACTGAAAATACACACCCTGGTTGGCCAGATCCACTTTTTCATCAAGCCACTTAGGCTTTGCATCGTCCCCAAAGTTGGCCAGATCATCAATTGTCCCTGTACCAGTAGATCCAGGGAGTGCATTGATTTCTTCTTTCGAAAACTCTCC
>DLGL01000005.1:1673-20077 GCA_002482685.1 Bacteriovoracaceae bacterium UBA7695
GTTTGATCCACTTCCCGTCGTAAAAGAAAGAATCATACCCGGCTCAATAAAATGGGGGTTTGTAATGTATGAGTTTAAAGACCAGATTTTTGGATAAAAATAACCTGAACCAAAAATTCTTTTACTGATTTTAAATAACCAGTCATCTCTGACCACAGTATATGTATCTACCTTGGCGGCCGTGGCTACTTCATTCCATTCATTATCTGAGATTTGACCCTGAATACTGTTAGCAACCGATAATAGATCACGCTCTTCGCGTCCTACATCAAAGACAGCAGGCTCAGAGGCTTTTTTCTCTTCAATTTTTGCCGCTTCCGGAGTTTTAACTGGCTCTTCTTTTTTGACAACCTCTTCGCTTGATTCAGGTCTTGCAGGAGTAAATTCCTGATCATCACCCATGTCAGTTTTTAGAGAGTCCAAATCATCAGAAGGAACTTCTACAGCAACATCTGTAGATGTATCTGCAGGCTTAATCACTTCAGGTTCAGGCTGAGGTTCAATCTGTGGTTCTGAAGCGGGAGTTTCTGCAGTTTCAAGAGGCTCAAGTGTTTGTTCCGGATCAGGAGTGACTTCAGGAGCAGGCTCAGCAACAGGCTCTTCAATGTTTACCGTTTCGGACGAAATAGAAGAATCACTTGGTTCAGTTGGCTGAACTTCATTCACTTCAGATGGCTTCTCTTCGAGAAGTGTCTGGAGGTCCTGATCCGATAGCTCTTCATCCTGGGCCCATGCCACCGGAGTGGAATTGAGTACCAAGGCCAGAGCTATGAGAAATGTCGCTTCTCTTTTCACCAGTTAAACCTAAACCTTATTTCGTTTCAAAAACATCATTTAGCATTGAAGCGTATTGATCTTTTTTATTTTGAATCCCTAACTTATCACTACACACAGCTGCGTATCTCAAAGCATCCAGGATAACTCCTGAATAGGCATTCTTATTAATGATGTCTTCAAAAACCTGCAAGGCCAAGTCAAATTGTCCTTTAGCATACAGAAGTTCGCCAATTTGCTGTTTGGCGCGAACTCTGACAGCAGGAGTTCCCTGAGCTTCAAGTTGTTGGAAAATTTTTGTCGCCTCTCCAGGATTTGATTCCCGCATAGAAACTCCTCGTCGATAGAGGGCGAGCTGGGCATTCACATCAGAAGGAACATCTTCAGTGGCAACAACGACCTGCTGATTGGCAGGAAATACATCTACCGTCTCAGCATTAGCAGCAGCATTCGCAAAATTTTCTGTGGAAGATTTTTGTAACTCATCTACAAGAGATGACTGCTCTTTATTCGGCGACTCTTTCAAGGCTTCGTATTTTTTTGAAAGCTCTTCGTACTTAAGAAGAAGTTGATCGTACTGCGCGCGGGACACGGCACGTGAGCGATTTGTAGTCGCTTTTTTCTCATCATCTTCGACAAGTGAGCGTTCTAAATCTCTATACCAAGAGCAAGAATTGAGGACAAATAAGGCCAGTATTGGGATCAGGGCAGATTTCAAATAGTCCTCCATGACTTAAACTCTTAAAATTTTTGACTTTCCCTAGCTTTTATTTTAATTCCTTATCTATATACGTCAAGGAAACTAATGCAGCAGACCTATCAGTCGACCAAACAGCTCTTCTATTGTATCCTTCGGATGCCGAAAGATGATGCATACTTTGTCTACTTTACCTTCGAGTCTAACGAGGGCATGTGCTTTTATTCAACCGTAGATGAATCCCTAAAGGGGCAGTATAGGGACATCGAAGTTCGCTGCCCTATTGAATGGAAACCAGATCTTCTGGCCCTCATCGAGAAGCTTAAACAGGAAATCCGCCTTGATATTCTCGAAGAAAAAACTATTTCTGACTCTTAAAGAGCTTTAAAGCGTCTTCATGATGAGTCTTTGTGTTCACCTTATGCATAACCTGGATGATTTTCCCTTTCTCATCAATTAAAAAGCTCTGACGAAGAATTCCCATGTACTCCCGGCCCATAAACTTCTTAAGTCCCCAGGAATGGTAAGATTCTGCAACCGAATGATCTGCATCAGATAAGAGCATAAAATTGAGGTTCTGCTTATCTTCAAACTGCTTAAGCTTATTAACCGGGTCAGGGCTAATCCCCAAAACGACGATGTTTTCTTTGTTCAGTTTTGCCTCTGAGTCTCTTAGACCGCAGGCCTGAGTAGTGCAACCAGGCGTTTGGGCCTTGGGATAAAAATACACCAGCACCCGCTGGCCCTTGAAGTCCTTGAGAGAGATTTTTTTTCCATTTTGGTTTTCAAGCTTGAAATCTGGAGCCTTATCCCCGGGGGCCAGGGTTGGGGCCTTAATGAGAGCAGCGGTTTCTTTTTTTGCCATGGTAAATCCTTTTACCAAGTATCCCTTAAGCTTCTTAGCTTTATAAAGAGATTTTTTTGGTCGAGGTTTTTATGATCTCGCATGACACTCTCCCGAAGTTCATGAGAATCCAGTCGAAAAAAGGGATTTACCTTTTTCTCCTGGCCTATGGTCCACCCAATCCCATCCTCGGTAGATACGTCTTTTAGCTTCTTAATGGCTTCATCAATATCTTTGTTTTCGGGCTCAAGGCTTTTGGCGAACTGAAGATTTTTCAACACATAATCGTGGCCAGGATAAAGAAGCACATCATCCGAGAGCTTCTTCAAGCGATTGGTTGTTTCAAACAAGGCTTCCACACTTGCACCTGAGCCTTTGCAATTCCCCACGCCACTATTAAAAAGAGTATCCCCTGAGAAAAGTGCCAAAACCTCTTCTCCGCGTTGCCATGAGAAGGCCAGATGGTCAGGTGCGTGTCCTGGTGTTTCTAAAAATTTGATTAAATGGTGATCCGGAAGCTTTATATGATGATCTTCTTTGCACAATACTGAGCATTTGAATATGGATTGAAGCCCTGAGTTGCCACGGATGTGGTCATGGTGGTGGTGAGTATTGAGAATTCCTGTGAGTGTCAGTGACTCTTTTTTGATATACTCAATTATCGGTTTTTCATCCCACGGATCAATTACCCAGGAATTCCCGGTATCCTTATCCAGAATAAGGTAAGTGAAGTTTCTAAGATCGTTGTGGGCGTAAAAAATTTTAACCTGGATCATAAATGCCTAACCTCTATTCCTACTACACTCAAGTGATCTTTCTGGTCTTTATTGTTACCAATCATCTGGTAGAAGTCTATCTCACACGCCGGCAACTAAAAATGTATCAGGAGCACGCTGAAGCTCCACCACAAGAATTTGTAGAGTTTTTGACTCCGGGCGATCATCAAAAAGCGATACAGTACTCTTCTGCCAAACTTCGCATGACCCAGTTTCATTTAATTTTTGATGCTTGTCTCATGCTCTACTGGTTTCCTATGCGAGGGGCCGACCAACTCTATGCAGGTATCGGGATGGAAGGGATGCATAAGGAAGTTTTCTTTCTTGTCTTTTTTAGCTTAATTCAATTTGCTCTGAATCTGCCCTGGTCTCTATACTCCACATTTATTCTTGAAGAAAAATTTGGTTTTAATAAATCCACTCCCAAACTTTTTGTCATGGATAGGATGAAAGGTTTAGTATTAGGAGGAGTAATCGGACTTCCACTTCTGTATGCAATATTTTTTCTATTTAACTATCTGGGGAACTACTGGTGGCTTGCGAGCTTTCTTCTTCTCACGGCCATTCAATTTTCTCTGATCTGGCTATACCCTACTGTCATAGCGCCACTCTTTAATAAATTTCATCCCCTTGAAGGTGAGGAGTTAAAGCAAGGAATTGAGACTCTGGTCAAGGAAGCAGGATTTAATGCACGGGAAGTTTTTGTGATGGACGCTTCCCGCAGAAGCTCACATGGAAATGCCTATTTCACGGGTTTTGGAAAAAATAAAAGAGTCGTTTTTTTCGATACTCTCTTGAAGCAACTTAAGACTCCTGAAATCCTGGCCATTCTTGCTCACGAATTGGGACATATGAAACTTAAGCACATTCCAAAATCCATGGTGGTTTCGCTCGTCCTATCTTTCATTGGCTTCTGGCTGATGGGTAGACTCTCCAATGAAGCCTGGTTTTATCATGGCCACTTTATGCGTGTCACGTCTCCGGGAATTTTGCTTTTCTTATTCATGCAGGCGCTGCCCATTTACAGCTTTTGGTTCTCACCCATTAGCTCATGGATCTCACGCAAAAAAGAATTTGAGGCTGATCAGTATGCAGCAGAACAAACAAATCCGGAAAATCTCATTCAGGGATTACTAAAACTTTATCAACAAAATGCTAGTCCCATAGTGACAGATAAAATCTACTCAGGATTTTATCACTCTCACCCACCGGCACTTGACCGGATAAAAAAACTCAGATCATTCAAACACTAGGCCCGTTAGAGATTGACGTAAGAAATTCAGGTATGGCTTTCTATACTTATCAATCTCATTATGGAGTTCATGATAGCCACCCTCAAAAGTCTTAAGCTGGGCATTCTTCTCGATTTCAGTAAAATAATCTACCAAAAGTCCCGGATGAACCAGTACATCCCCCATCCCTATTGAAACGTACAATGGGCATTTGATTCTCAATGGACGCGAGAAAACTTCTCTCGAAGCTCTCATAATTTCGAGAAGGAGTTTTGAGTGGGGTTTTAGAATGGTGAATTCATCTTTTACATAATTCTCGTAAACACGGCTATCGTGAGAAAGCTTTTTAATATTGAGCATGCCTCCCAAGGGAGCACTCGGAAGTTTGGTTAAGGCTTCCAGTAGAAATTTTGGAGAATTAGCAAATACCAGCCCCATGGGTCCCGGAGCACCAACGGCGGGAGAGCTAAGGAATACTTTTTCGGGGTAAAGCTCACACCTCACATGGTTTTGCATGTAATCCGATATAATAAGGCCCCCCATAGAGTGCCCAAAGAGCATAAATGTTTTTAGGCTAAAGTCTTTCTCCAGATAGCGGATAACCATATCCAGGTCTTTAGAAAAGTGACTAAAGTCTTCAACCCATCCTCTCTTTCCACCGCTACGCCCGTGACCTCTCAGGTCATAGATAGCGATGTTGAAATTCTGAGAGAAAAATTTCAGGAAGAACTCATGGCGCCCCAGGTGCTCGCCAAGACCGTGAGTAATGATCAACCATTTATTACTCCCCGTTTCACGAATCAGGCATTTGAGAGGTGTGCCATCAAAAGAAATGATGTCCCGGTATTCGTTATTCATAATTTTCCTTCCGCTAATAATTCCATGAAGTATAATTGCTTTATGTATTGCCCAGTTTGTTTTCAAAATACCATGAAGATCCGCTCTAACGGAGTTATAAAGCTCGCCTTCAATGGGAAGTCCCGCAATACATCGCTGTTTACTTATAATCTCCAAAAAGAGACTCAAGAGCAACTCTTAGCTAAGCTTCGCGAAAAGGTTGTGGATTTTTTTAGCTTCTATTCAGAATTTAATAACAAAAGCCCGATTAAAACCTTTGAAGCATTTTCTTCTGACTTTCTTTGTGTCAACAACTGCAAAATGGACATGATCAATACAAAAGTCAGTGTGGTAGGTGTGGTCTACACTCCAAAAGAAGTGAAGACCATGTTGGAAGAAGAAGGCAAAAAATTCGGTATCAATATCGAAGTTAATTTCAATGTCTAAAGTTTTGATCTCACTTTAATTTCAAACTCTAAAAATCCTTTTAACTGAATTGCACCCGGTGCTTTTTTTGGATCGATGTAAGTTTCAATTTTCACAGCATTTCCTGTTTTAAGAAATGTAATCAGATTGATATCCTGGTTCGTTTTAAGATCGAGACAAGTATCAATCTCACAAGGATTTATAGCCTTTACCTTTAATTCTTCCATCTTTGCCGCATCATTACTGAGGGCCATTCTGAAAAGCTCATCTGTTAGATTATCCCCTGGATCTTTCTTTTTCACCTCTACGAGAACCGAACTATTAAGCGTATGCGTACGTGCCAGGAAATCTCCAAATTTTTCTTTAAAATAGCGATGAGTTTTAGTCGGAGTGCTTGTTTCAATAATGTAGATGCGTCCAACATTCGATTGTAGGAAATTCGACGCTTTTGACTGGTTGTACTGAGTCAGTAAAACCCCGCCTCCCTCAACAAAATCATTTGCCACTCTCTCTTGATTATTTTCAGTGTCAAAAATATTGAAGTTAAAAGTCTTTTTAAAAAGGTTCACCTCATTTGTATCCAAAATTGTAGACTCAGGAATAATTGGATTCCATGAACTGACTTCCGGCACTTCTGCATTAGGAAGATTGACCGATGTCATTTTGATCAGGAGTCTTCGCAAAAAATCAAAATTTCTCTCAATTTTATCAGACTTATTAATCTCATCTTTTTTTTGGTCGCGCTCAGTGCGAAGTCTTTGTCGTCTTTCACGCCGGGATTCATGAGGATAGTAGGCATCATTTTTATTATCGGCTTCGAGGATAGCTTCTTTAAGTACGTTCGGGGCAAGATAGATAAACATTCGTTTTACGCGAATAGAAACGACTTCCTTGTTATCGAAATCGGGAAAAGGCTGATAAATAGTAAACTTGGTTTTTCCGACACCGACCGTGGTGGCCACGTTCATCAAAGAGCCAACCACACCTCGCATGAGAAGATTATCCGGCTGAGATGAAGAAGCTGCGGCAACCTGGTTCTCGGTTAAAGGCACAACGATACTCTGGGTAACAAATTGGCCATCCCCAAGCCTCTGGGCTTCAGCACTGGCCTTGATGGTGCTTTTATTCCCGCACCCGGCCAGGACAAGGAATGAAGACAATAATATCAACAACTTAAACATAGACAATCCTCTAATATCTCAAGATTAACGCAGTATAACAAAGCGTACAAAGATTTGTGACTCCCCTGTGACTTTTACATAGCACCCTGTAGACACTTCAAAGCTGCTCCGCGTCAGTATAATATCTTCACATCCATTTGAGAATTTAAGGGCACAAATCAATGAAAAGACTTCTTCCAGTATTGGCCTTGGGCATATCGATGTCAGCAACTGCCCAGGTTTGGAAAACTCTCCCAAAAGGTGTGCGAATCCTGGGTTACAGAAATGTCACAACTTCAGAAGTAAAATCAAACTATAACCAATTCCGCTCAGAATCCTCTCTTGGCACACGCTTCGCTTTGGATGGTCAGTCGATAAATAAACTTATTGGAGACGCTGTTGTTCCGGGCCAGGACATAAACTCCGCTGCCTTCTCCGCCTTCACAGCGGGGGAATACGAACTTGATGTTGCTGCTCAATTCAATGTAAATGGAACTGGCTTTGGCTACGGCCTAACAGACAAAGTGATGATGTATGTCGAAGCTTCTTATTATACAGCGAGAGTTAAAGCTAAATTTAAGCGAGTTAAAAATAACACTTACAAAGAAACAGCTGAAATCCTACGTAACAGTCCTGGGGGTCTTCTAGATGAAACGGTGGCCAACAATCTAGACACTCTTCAGGATGTAAATGAGCCACTAATCCAATCCTATATTCAGAACGAGCAAGGCTACGCCCCTTTAGGAGACTGGTACGGCTCCGGTTACGGTGATATGGAAACGGGTCTCATGGCCAATGTTATTGATCGCGGATACTGGGGAGTTATGCTCTATCCAGGTGTGGTTCTTCCTACAGGAAGAGTTGATGATCCAGACATTCTTCAGGATGTGGGCTTCGGTGACGGCCAGACAGATCTTTTTCTTGAAACGGCCACTGGCTATATCGCAAACGACTACCTAAGCTTTGGAACAAGCTTTCGTTATACCTACCAAAGTCCATCAAACAAAAGTCTGCGTGTTCCAGATAGTCGCGGATCTAGTATATCGCCTAATAAGGGTGATTTTAACGTGAAGTACGGTGATAAGCTCAACTACATGGTCAACTCAACATTCTTTTTAAATGACTGGTTAGCGCTGACTCCGACCTACCGTTTTCTCTACCAGTTTGACTCAACATACTCGGCCGAAGATTCAAAGAATGAAAGGGCCAATGAGTTTCTTGCCTACAACTCTGATAAGATGGAGCACCAGGTGCAATTGACTACTACACTGACAACGATTCAGCCGTTTATGAAAAAGAAATTTCTTCTTCCGGCCCAAATTAATATGAATCTCGTTCAGACAGTTGGAGGAAGAAATGTTCCAAAAGTTGGAAGATTTGAACTTGAACTAAGAATGCTTTTCTAAGTTACCAGCTTGTAGCCAGTTCCCCAAACAGTCTCAATACCAATATTGATTTTGTTCATTTTCTTTCTGAGAGAAAAAATGTGCACGTCAATATTTCGTGCCGTCATTTCCATATCTTTCTCAAATTGCCCGATCAACTCTTCGCGTGTGCTAGGAATATTCTGGTTTTTATGAAGGTGTTGGAAAATGATGAACTCACGGGAAGTTAAGTTCACAGTTACACCGTCTTTCATCACTGAATGAGCCTCAGGTATAAGCTTCAAACCAACGTTCATCAGGTTATCCTGAAGGTTACTGACTTTGCTATGAGCATTTCCTACGCGAACAAGAAGCTCATCGTAGTTAAAAGGCTTAGTAATATAATCGTCAGCTCCACTTTGTAGACCTTCGATGATTTGATCAGCCTTATTGTAAGCCGAGATCATAAAAATCGGAGAAAGCTTATCTTTAAGACGGATTGTTTTAATAATATCGACACCTTTAATTCCTGGAAGGTTCCAGTCCACCAGATAAACACAGTGATCAGGTCGATTTTTTGCCGAGAAAAATTCTTCTGCAGAAAGGAAAGCCGTTACATCGAATTCATTCTTCTCAAGGAGATATTTGAGTGATTCAACAATGTCTTTTTCATCTTCAATAATAACAATCGATTTTTTCATGCTCATATTAAAATACCTGTTTGGCTCAAGTTAGACAGTTTGGGTCATTTCTTAACATCTAATCTACATTAAAAAATCTGTTAAGGAATGAGGAAATTTAGCAATTTCAATAGTTTATCATTAAGGAGTTTTTAACAGATGGGCTGACATGTGGAAAAATGGTGGGCCATATTTGCCTAATTTCATTGAGTTTGTATTGATAGCACAATGCCATATTAATACAAGAAAGAACCATCGCCTAAAAACATATTCCCAGTTAACTTGCTGTTTTAACTGGGAATTAAATAATAGAACCATTGAGGTCAGTATTCATTAAAAGTATATCTTCCTCACCTCTAATTTCTTTAAAATCACTTTCCGTGCCGGAGAAAAAGAAAATTCCATCTGTGCGTACATGAAAGCCGTAGTTCCATTCAGAACCAGCAGATTGGATAGGACCTAAATGTAGAGTACCTTGGTGGTACATCTTTTTCTGTAACACATTAAGCTGATTATCAAGCTTGTAAAAAATGAAGTCGAGCGTAGCGTCTGGTTTAGATCCAGTTATATTACTAGAAGAATTACCTGTCAGATAAAGAATGCCGTTTAAAAAGGCGACATCGTTTACGCGATCGATACCTTCACACGCAAGCTCTGCCGAAAAGCTCGTTCCGAATTGTTTAATCGAAGTAAGGTTCAAATCAGAATCCAGCCTCAAGATAAGGAAGTCATCAGAGCCACAGAGAGTATCTGCCGTTGAACCAGTAGTTCTGGCAGAGATGTAAACATCGCCAGATACTGGGTCAATGTTGAAACCTCTATACTGCTCGGTCGGAGTCACATCTCTAGAAGCGAGCGCTCCTGGAGCACCTGCTATTTGGTTAACCCCGAGTTGGAAAACTCTCTCAACGGACAATGTTGTAGGATTAATTCGCATAGAAAATAAATCCGTACCTCCCCCAAATGTGTCTGCAAGTGAGGAGTCTGTCGTTCCAGCTATGATGATTTTTCCATCTGGATTTAAATAAGAAGTCACAGTTTCGCTACCATTTACATTTCCAGTTGGATATAAAGCGGCAAGTTCGGTGGACATTGTAGTTGGCCCAAACTGCTTGATTTTTTCTATGTTTCCGTCAAGATCAGTAACGATAATAAGAGCATCAAATCCAGAAGCTGCCTCTCCCAAGTTTGAGTCTGTATGACCTACGAAATACAGTTTATTGTTTATCAAAAGTATAGAAGTTATATTATCAGTACCTGATGACGAAGCACTTGAGTAAAATCCGGGCAAGACACTTAAGGCCGCAACCGTAGTTAAACCTAATTGTTTTCTCCAAACAACTTCCCCATCAGAGGCCCTAATTTTCATTAAAACAATATCAGTAGACCCACCAGAGGTTTCTAAATAATTACCAGAAACAGACATCGCAGTGTAAATGTGTCCCTGATGAAATGGATTTCTTACAGAAGACATAGTCTCTTCTCCAGAAGCATCTACTCCAACGTCGTCATAGATTTTTTTCCAGATAACTGAACCAGTTCTACTCACCTTCAAGAAACCTGCATCCATCCCTGTTAAACCAACATAGGCTTTAGGTACTCCGCCAAATCCACCGTTTGATTTATAAGGGACGTAATATTCATTTTCTGAAGGATCGAAACTATAACCTACCGGCCACTCCCAACCAAGAGCTTCGGCACCAAATGAATCAGTACCTAGGTGGTTAACAAATTTGTCCATGCTAGGGACAGTATTTTTCACGCTTGATGGAACAATCTTGAAATTCTCAACACACGAGGAAATAAAAAATACAAAAGTGAGGGGGAAAAGAATTAAGTTTTTCATATAAGACTGTTTCGGTCAGAAGTCTTAAAAAGTTGATTTTTTTAGAACAAAGACAGCTAAGTAGCTGTAACTATATGAAAATGGGTTTAATTTATTTAGAGGAAGTGTGCCGCAATTGGAAATATGGTGGGCGTTGAGGGGATCGAACCCCCGACATCTACCTTGTAAGGGTAGCGCTCTCCCAGCTGAGCTAAACGCCCACATGTCGAATTGAGGTCCCATATTAAAGATCCAAAGCATTGTTGTCAAACAAAAAAGCCCCGAGAAGTCTTAGAATTAGCGAATCTGATGCAACTTGGAATTACCTGCTGGATTGGACCTTCCCCGGGCCTTACCAAAAAAAAAAACCCCCGCTCTAGGCGGGGGGTCGCACGAGGTCTAGTTCCCTCTTTTTTGATTAATCCCAGTCTTTGAGTTTAATTGAAATCTTAGCGAACTTACTAATTTCTTTTAGGTAGTTCTCTTGGTTAACTGATCTGCGACGAATACCACCGCCGTTTCTTACGTCTTTGGTGTTGCGAGCAAGAACTTTACCTAGATCATCATAGATTTTTTGAGCTTCGTTATCAATTCTTCCAGATCGTTTTGAGTCATCATATGTTTCTTGGATAAGAGATATGATTGTTCCATCAACTTCCTCACCTTTTTTCCATAAAACGTTTCTTTCAATATCACCTTTCACTAGTTCTTCAAGCATTCCATGAAGTTTGGCCATACGGTCAGCTTTCCCTTCTCTTCCAGTATTAGTCACTCTTTTAGTTGCTAGAGCATCGTGGTAGGTAGCTAAACCAACTTTACGGTCACTACCGATTGAGTAAGAAACACCTTGGTGGTGAGCAATCTTGTTTGCAAGACGAGCGTTAATATTCCCGCTAATACTTCCTGCGATGATAAGAGCAAGAGGATCCATGTTTTCTAAATTTATCACAACTTGACGAATAGCTCCTGGAGCAATGGGCTCTACATTTTTTTCAGCATAACCAAGGTTTCCAAAAGATGCTTCGACCAACGAAATCGGTGATTCAACATTTTTAGCAGGATTCTTGACATCTATGACTAGAGAAAGTTTTCCGTTTAAGTAATCAAGTGAGCCATTCACATTGTTTATTTCAGCGTAATCATTAAGTGAGATTGATTTTTGCTTACGAACAATTAGAGCACGGGCCACTTCTTCTAGGTCACCTGGATTTCTAATGGCCATCGCTACATTCACAGTAGAGCGCGCCTCTAGACGATCAGATGTGCGACCAAGTACTGATGAAACATAGTTTGAACGAGTAAGAACAGGTGCGGTGAATGGGAAAGCGTTTGCGGCTGCTTGAACATCACCAGTCGATTCAAATGCAATTGATGAAGGAGCTGCTTTTTCACCTAAGTTTGTTACTGAGAACTGTACTTTGAGTTCTTCACCTGGGCGAAAAATTGAATCTTCAACTTGTCCAACCACTTCAGCTTCATTTAGCTCCACAACAGGATTGCTTTCAAAAATTCCAATCAAGTGATCAAAGCTTGCCTGATAAAGTCTTTTCACTTCTTCAGCGTATTTTTTAGCTGACTGAAGTTGATATTGAGTATTATAAGCCTCGCGACGAGCGATGTAGCTCGCTACTTCTTGCCCCATAGAGTTTCCAATAATTTTGGCCACTTTATATTTATCTGCACCTTCAGTATGGTAGTTAATCGAAGCGTACTGACGAGCATAGAAGCGGTCGTAAGCTGTTTTAAATCCACTGATATAAATATTGGCGAGATCACTTACTTCAGATTCAGAAAGTTTAATTCTTTTCGTTTCGTTTCTGTATCCAGTAATTATTTCTTCCATTTCAAAAACTGGTTTCCCAGAAGCATCAACAAGAGGAGCTCCAGCTGCATCAAGCTTGCGAATTGGATTTCCAGTCGCATCTAATTTATAACGAGTTTCTTTAATAGCGATTGTTTCAGTAACTGTTTTTTCAAGCGTTTTAAGTCGAGAAAATGTCTGATACTGCTCAAGTGTTCTCTCATCCCGGTCAAAAATTTCCCATGCCCAATCTGGATTTCTCCAACCGTAATTTTGGAAATCAACTCTTCGGTTAGCGCGAAAGAAGTCCCAAATTGAAACTACTGGCATATTTCTTCTACCAAAGATTGTATCGTTTTGATTACAAAGGCTGTTCGCAAACTCTTTTTGAAGCGCAAGAGCTCTGCGAGCAGCTAAGCGGTCTTCAAATTTAGAATCTTTATTTACCCAACCCGTGGCGTAAACATCCTCAAACTCTGAGCCACTAGCTCTCAGGATATCGAATTCATATCCATCTTCAAATCCATTAAAAGTAACTTTAGGAAAGTTATACTCTTTATTAGGTAGAACTTGTTGATTACGGGAATCTTTAAGACCTACAACAGCGCGGTAGCGAGCAATAATTTGATCGGCCGATTCAGTCTGACCTTCCGCCTTAGCTTTATCCAAGCCTCTCGAAGAAGCAGAGTCAAAGTTTGCTCCCTTAACATAAGCTGCTGCTTGTGAAGTCATTTCGGGTGTAGGATTTGCACCAGCACTAAATCCATCATTCATCCCTTGATAAAACCCATCTAGACATCCTAGATACTTACCAGTATTTTTTGCATATTTTTCGGCCATCCATCGAGAGGCACTGACACCGTCTGAACATGCTTTATAAGCATGCTCATTGCCTGTATTAACGTGAACGTCACAAAGTGTACCGTTGATATTCATTGGAGGATCAAACACTGTATTCAAGTCGCCAACTGTCCCTGAATAAGATTGAGCTAAGACAGCGGGGGCAATCGAGAACACGGAGAAGGCCAATAGGGCCAATTTGAAACACGGTTTCATCAAGAACCTCCATAATGGATAAATAAATAAATCAATTTTGATGAAATGGTAGTTTGCAAATTAGGCGCCAAGAATGACGTATAAATAATCTACGTCTTGCCTTTAAAAGTGTCTAGATAGTAGACACTCGCTAAGAATTAGATGTTTTTTTAGACAGTGCCAGATTTATGAATGAGCAAAAAAAGGGCCCGGTATAAACCAGGCCCTCTATCTAAGATAATTTTCTTTAACAAAGTCTTAGTTAGCAACTTCTAGGCTTGCTTCACCATCAAGCACCTTTAGAGCGCGTGCTTTCATGAACTCTTCCGGCTTAGTGAGATTCAAGGCCACTCTAAGAACTTCTTCTGCTTCAGTCACAGGAAGGATCGTAATCCCCTCTTTGATTTCATCAGGGATCTTAGCAATGTCTTTCTCGTTCTTCTTAGGAATGATCACAGTCGTGATTCCTGCTTGTTTAGCAGCAAGAATTTTCTCCTTAAGACCACCGATTGGAAGAACTCGACCACGAAGAGAGATCTCACCAGTCATTGCAACGTCCTGACGAACAGGAATGTTAGCAATAGCTGAAGTCAGAGCTGTCGCCATCGTGATCCCGGCAGAAGGACCATCTTTTGGAGTGGCACCATCTGGTACGTGGATATGGATGTCGTTCTTCGTGTACCACTCATGATCTACTCCGATGCGGCCAGAGATTGAGCGGACATATGAGAGAGCTGCCGAAGCAGACTCGCGCATGACATCTTTAAGGTTACCAGTGACTTGGATTTTTCCGTTACCAGGGACAGTGACAACTTCAATGTGAAGTAACTCACCACCAACTGACGTCCAGGCAAGACCGTTTACTAATCCTACTTGTGGATTTTCTTCGATTCCAGTTCTGTCGTACTTGATTGGGCCCAGGTATTTCTCAAGGTTCTTCTCAGATACGGCAAACTTTCTGCCTTCTTTGATATCTTCAGTTACTACTTCCGTAGCAATCTTACGGGCAACAGTGTTCATTAAGCGTTCAAGCTCACGTACACCAGCTTCTTTCGTATAACCGCGAACGATCGTAGAGAAAATTTTATCCGTCATCGTCACAGGATAATTTTTCAATCCGTGAGACTCAACAGATTTAGGAAGAAGGTACTTCTTAGCAATCTGCATTTTTTCATCAGGAGTGTATCCGGCGATATGGATGATTTCCATACGGTCACGAAGTGGACCTGGGATAGCACCTAGATCATTCGCAGTCATGATGAACATAACTTTAGAAAGATCGTATTCGCACTCAATGTAATGATCTCCGAAAGTCTTGTTCTGACCTGGATCCAATACTTCAAGCATCGCTGCTCCTGGATCACCTTTGAAGTCTGAACTCATCTTATCGATCTCATCGAGAAGGATAACTGGGTTAGAGCTTCCTGCTTTTTTAAGAGCAGAGATAATTTTACCAGGCATCGCACCTACGTATGTACGACGGTGACCACGAATCTCAGCTTCATCACGTACGCCCCCTAAAGAGATACGTACGAATTTACGGCCAAGAGATTCAGCAAGTGACTTCGCAATCGATGTTTTACCAACACCAGGAGGACCTGCAAGACACAAAAGTGTTCCGCGAGTATCGTCTTTTACTAATGAGCGAACTGAAAGGTATTCTACAATACGCTCTTTAACATCGTTAAGACCGTAGTGATCGTTATCTAGAATTTCGCGGGCCTTAGCTACCGAATTATCGTCAGAAGTGTACTCTTCCCAAGGAAGCGCAATCATCCAGTCGAGGTAGTTACGAACCACAGCTGCTTCTGCAGACATGGGAGACATAGACTTAAGCTTACGAAGCTCTTTGAACGCTTTTTCACGAGCGTCATCAGGCATTTTTTTAGCTTTAAGTTTTTCTTCCATCTCAGCAACATCAGACTTGTCATCTTTGTTTCCAAGTTCTTTCTGAATCGCATTCATCTGCTCATTCAGGTAGTACTCTTTCTGAGATTTTTCCATCTGAGTTTTAACTCGAGAACGGATACGTTTTTCAACGTTGATGATTTCGATCTCACCTTGCATTTTCTCTAAAAGAAGTTGAAGACGAGTATCGACGTTCACAGCGTTTAAAATTTCTTGTTTTTCAGGAATTTTCATCGTGAGGTGAGCAACGATGATATCCGCAAGGCGTGATGGATCAGTGATTGAAGAGATGCTCATCAATAGCTCAGGAGGGATGCGCTTATTGAGTTTCACATACTGCTCAAAAATATTTTTCACTGAACGCATAGAAGCTTCTACTTCTACATCGCTCTCAACCACATCTGCACATTTTTCAACGTCAGAGTAGTAGCCATCGTTTTCACAACGGAATGATTTAATTTTAGCTCTGTATTTGCCTTCGATTAACACCTTAACAGTGTTATCCGGAAGTCTTAGCATCTGGATGATACTAACGACTGTTCCAATATCATAAACGTCTTCACGTTCAGGATTGAGAACTGAAGCATCTTTCTGGGTAACTAGGAATAGTTCATTGCCATTCTTAGCAGCTTTCTCAAGCGCAGAAATCGATTTTTCACGACCTACGAAAAGAGGAACAACCATGTGAGGAAAGATAATTACATCTCGTAGGGGAAGCAGTGGAAAGTTAGTAGCTTCGGATTTCTTGTCGGACATAGCACCTCCTGCGCTCATCAAACCGGGGACTCAAAACCTCGATCATTGAGGTTCTGTAAAAATAGTATCCCATGAATCACTAAAACAAATACACAAAAAAAAGGGCCGGGAGTTTTTTTCCCAGCCCTACTGATTTAAATGATTTCTTTTAGTTAATTGTTATTTAGTGTCAGAAAATAACAGTGTCACATTGGCCTCGTCATTCTGATTTACGACGCGTTTTCAATCTTCTTTGCTGCCTTGGTCCCAACCTTAGTATCGGGGCGTTTTTTACGTTCACCCTCTTCTAATATTGGCTTACCTTCGCCTGTAATCGCATCCTTAGTTACAATACACTTCGAAACTTTTTCCAGACCTGGCAGATCGTACATCACATCCAACATCACTTGCTCAAGAATTGCGCGCAGTCCACGAGCACCCGTCTTCTTACTAAGGGCCGTTTTGGCCACTTCCAGAATTGCATCGTCGGTAAATTCCAGATCAATTCCGTCGAAGTCAAAAAGTTTTTGGTACTGCTTAACAATTGCATTTTTTGGTTCAGTCAGGATTGAAACCAAAGCTTTTTCGTCCAGTTCTTCCAGCATCGCTGTCACGGGAAGACGTCCGATAAATTCTGGAATAAGTCCGAATCTCACTAAATCCCCTGGCTCAATAGCGCCAAGATTTTCGAGGTGAGTTTTCGCTTCTTTCTCATTTGTATTATTGGATGTTAAACCCACTGACTTAGATTTCGTCATACGCTTCTCGATGATCTTATCTAGCCCCACGAAAGCACCAGCACAGATAAAGAGAATGTTACGGGTGTCAACCTGAATGTATTCCTGTTGAGGATGCTTACGTCCGCCCTTAGGTGGCACATTCGCTACAGATCCCTCTACGAGTTTGAGTAGTGCTTGTTGAACACCTTCACCTGATACATCACGAGTGATCGATGGGTTTTCAGATTTACGGGCAATCTTATCGATCTCATCCACGTAAACGATACCACGTTGGGCACGCTCAACATCGAAGTCACAGTTTTGTAGAAGAGAAAGAATAACGTTCTCAACATCTTCCCCTACGTAACCCGCTTCAGTGAGTGTTGTAGCATCACAAATTGCGAATGGAACGTTCAGAAATTTAGCGAGTGATTGAGCAATAAGGGTCTTACCAGATCCTGTTGGACCAGCAAGAAGGATGTTAGATTTCGCTAACTCCACTTCATCACCATCACGTGTAGCAGATTTATAAGAAATACGTTTGTAATGATTGTGAACAGCAACTGAGATAATTTTCTTAGCGCGGTCCTGGCCGATAACGTAGTTATCTAAATGAGCTTTAATTTCATGCGGCTTAGGCACAGAATCAGTAGCTGTCTTAGTCACAGCTTTCACTGCATCTTCATAAATAATGTCATTACATAATTCGATACACTCATCACAGATGTAGACACCTGGACCAGCGATTAGCTTTTTAACTTCCTTCTGTGATTTGCCACAAAAGTTACAGTTTAAGCTTCCGTACGATCCGCCTGCTGCTTTCTCTTTGCTCATAATTGCCTTTCTCGATTACCGAATTTATGCTTTTTTCGTTTTGCCTTTAGGCACAATAATATTATCAATCAAACCGAACTCTTTAGCGCGTCCCGGATCAAGGTAATTATCACGATCACAGGCCTTCTCTACCTCTTCGTACGTACGACCGGTGTGCTTGACGTAAATGTTGTTCAATTGTTTCTTAAGATCTAAGATTTCGCGGGCCTGGATCTCGATATCCGTGGCCTGCCCACGAGCTCCACCAAGCGGTTGGTGAATCATGATTCTTGAGTGAGGCATAGAGTACCTGTGCCCTGGCTCCCCTGCTTGAAGAAGCAGAGACCCCATAGACGCCGCCAGACCTACACAATAAGTGTAAACCGGGCAACTCACGTGTTGCATAAGATCGTAAATCCCAAGGCCCGCATAAACGGATCCTCCGGGAGAATTGATGTAAAAATGAATAGGAGCTTCCGGGTCTGATTGCTCCAAGAAGAGCATCTGGGCCACCAGCAAGTTTGAGACAACATCATTCACTTCTGTTCCCAGAAAGATGATCCTATCGAGTAAAAGACGAGAATAAATATCGTATTGACGCTCACCACGAGCGGTTTGTTCAATGACGATCGGATTTGGGATATAACCCTTAGGCAGTTCCATGGATTTCCTTTGTGACAGAAATTGTTGATCTCTTTGTTCAAGCTTATCGGAAACTTACAAGTTTTCTTGAGCTTATATTTTAACATTTGTGATGCTATTTCATAAAGATGGGCAG